>JABJBP010000081.1 GCA_018665815.1 Rhodospirillaceae bacterium | reverse complement strand
CTGCCAAAGGCTTGCGCGCCAACCCAAGTTTCCTCAAACCGGTAAATTTGTTTGCCGCCTGCTCCAGCGCAGGGGATCAGCCGCTGCTAGCCGCACGGAATTTCCTCAATCGGATTTTCGCCAACGTAAAGCTGCCCTGATTGCCATCGCAAATTTGTCTGTTGAACGGGCGGCCCCGAAAGGGCCGCCCGCACCTTATTAGGGCGCTGCCTTGACGCCTCAAAGCCACCTCGCCAATATCGGCAACCTATCGGGAAAGCGGGACCACGCATGGCGATCGTGAATTCGGTCAATCTTGGAGACGTGTTCGACGTCGAGGCCGCTGGCGACCGGCTGGCCCTCATCGATTGCCGCGATTGGGACACTCCCCGCGAGTACACACACCGGGAACTGGACGATGCCGCGAATGCCTGCGCGCGAGGCCTTTTGGCGCGTGGTTACCAGCCCGGCGAGCGGATCATGGTCCTGTCGGCCAATCGGGCCGAGTTCTACATCGCCTATATGGGCATCCTGCGGGCCGGCATGATCGCGGTACCGATCAGCTACAAGTTTCCGACCGAGACCATCTTCTTCATTCTTACCGATGCCGATATCCGCCTGATAATTTGCGATGATGTCCAGCGCCAACGTCTTCAAACCGATCTGCCGATGGTTTGTTTCGACGATGACGGCGAGGCGGGCTTTCAGGCGTTGCTGGACCCCGGTTCTTTCGAGATTTTCCGCCCTTCCGACGCCGATGTCGCCATGGTTCTTTACACGTCGGGGTCCACAGGCCGCCCGAAAGGCGTGCCGCTGACCCATTTCGGGCACCTCTGGGCGCTGCGCATGCGGACCGAAAAAGGCGGGCCCTATGATCATCACCGCGTGCTGATCGCAGCCCCGCTGTATCACATGAACGCGCTATGCGTGGGTTTGTTCACATTCGCCGCCAAGGCGACGGTCGTGTTGCTGCCTGAATTCACGCCCGAAACCTACATGGCCGCGATCCCGCGGTTTCAGTCTACGTGGATTACCTCCGTGCCGACCATGCTGGCCATGTGTTTCGCCGATCCCAAGCTGGCAGCGAAGACAGATTTATCAAGCGTCAGTATCGTCCGCATGGGTTCGGCGCCGGTATCGCCGAAACTATGGGAACGGGTTACCGGAGCCTTTCCTGACGCCAATATCGTCATCGGCTATGGCACGACCGAGTCGGGTCCTGTTGCCTACGGTCCAAGGCTCGGCGAGGCCCCGCCGCCCTTGTCGGTGGGTTGGAAGATCGAGGGTGCCGATACCAAACTCATCGACGCTGAAGGCCTTGAGGCCGATGAGGGAGAGCTTTGGCACCGCTGCCCGGCCAATATGCCGGGCTATCTGAATTTGCCCCAGAAGACCGCCGAAGTTCTGACTGAGGACGGCTGGTACAAAACCGGTGACGTCTTCCGGTGTGACGAAGGCGGCGCCTACTATTTCGTCGGCCGCGTTGACGACATGTTCAATTGCGGCGGCGAGAACATTTATCCCGGCGAGGTCGAGAAGGTTCTCCTTGCGCACCCCGATATCGAAGACGCCTGCGTTGTTCCCATTGCCGATGAGATCAAGGGCTTCAAGCCGGTCGCCTTCGTCGTGCCCCGCGCGGGAACAACAATTGAGGCTGACGCGGTCAAACAACACGCCTTGGACAATGCACCGGCATTTCAGCATCCCCGTCAGGTTGAAGTCATGGACGCATTGCCGTTGGCCGGACCGGGAAAAGTTGACCGAAACGGTCTTGCCGCCAGGGCCCGCGAAAAGTGGCAAGGCGCGCCACAGACGGAAACCGGTTGATCGATTGAGTTTAGCTTGAAGGAAGTCTGACACCATGAAAGCAGCGGTTATCCTTGAACACGGCGGCCCCGGATGCATTGCAATCGACAATGATTTCTCGGCCCCCACCCCCGGCCCGGGCGACGTTGTCGTCAAGGTCGGCGCCACGTCACTGAATTATCACGACATCTTCACCCGGCGCGGCATGCCCGGCATCAACGTGCCCATGCCCTGCATCATGGGCCTCGATTTCGCCGGCGAGATCAGCGAAATCGGCGGCGACGTTACCGATTGGAAAGTCGGCCAGCGGGTCCTTGTTGACCCGGTCGACCGGGTCGGTCCGGGCGGATTGATCGGTGAGATGTGGCATGGCGGTCTAGCTGAGTTTTGCAGCGTCCCGGCACACCATCTGGTCGCCCTTCCCGACAACGTATCCTTTGAACAGGCCGCTTGCCTGCCCGTGGCATACGGCACCGCGCACCGCATGATGTATACCGTCGGCGATGTCCAAAAAGATGACAAGGTGTTAATCCTGGGCGCGTCGGGGGGTGTCGGGACCTGTGCGGTCCTGTTGGCCAAGGCGCGCGGTTGCGAGGTCATCGTTTGCGCATCCACGGACGAAAAACTCAAGCGCCTCGCCGAATTGGGCGCCGATCACGGTATCAATTACACGCAGGAGGAATTTCACAAGTGGGTGTGGAACGCTTTTGGGAAGCCGCACCGCCGCCAATGGGACAAGGGTGTCGATGTGGTCGTGAATTTTACCGGCGGCGATACCTGGGTATCGTCCTTGAAGGTTGTCCACCGGGGCGGCAAGATCCTGACCTGCGGTGCCACCGCCGGATATGACCCGGCCGAGGACCTTCGTTACATCTGGTCTTTTGAGTTAAAAGTTTTGGGATCCAACGGTTGGATGCGCGAAGATTTGGAGACCCTGATCGCGATGATCTCAAGCGGCGATCTAGATCCCGTTGTCGATAGTGTGTTGCCGCTGGAAGACGTCAATGAGGCGTTCCGATTGCTGGAAGACCGTGAGGTCTTCGGTAAGGTCGTGGTAAAGATTTAGATCAGAGGAGCTATTCTATGACTGACGCCAAAACGCCCGAACACCTCGACCGACAAGCGGTTCAAGATATCTTCGATGCCTCGCCGTTTATCTCTACGCTCAACCTTGAGGTTGGCGAATTGAATTACGATACGATGGAAATTTCCGTCCGCATGCCCATGCAGGCGAGCTTCGAACGTCGCGCAGGTACGGCGCAATTTCATGGCGGACCGTTGGCCGCATTCATCGACGTGGTCGGTGATTTTGCTATCGGCATGTTGGTCGGTGGCGGTGTGCCGACCATGAACCTGCGCATCGATTATTTGAAGCCGGCCATCGGCGCCGCTGTCACCGGCACGGCGAAGGTCCGCCGCCGAGGCCGGTCCATGGCTGTTGTCGATATTGACGTCTCAGATGAAAAAGGCGCACTGGTCGCCGTCGGTCGCGGCACCTACGTACCGATCACCGGGTAGAGATAACATCATGAATGACCCCGCCGCCGCCAATTGGATCGGATTGTGGACTCTCTATCGGCGCGAAGTCCGCCGCTTTTCCAAGGTCTATACCCAGACCATCATGGCCCCCATCGTCACCACGCTGTTGTTCTTGTCGGTCTTTTCACTGGCGCTGGGCGGCTCGGCACGGTCCGTCGCCGGCATCCCCTTTCCGGAATTCCTGGCACCTGGCTTGGTCATCATGGCAATCGCCCAAAACGCCTTTGCCAACACTTCATCATCAATCATGACAGCGAAAGTCCAGGGCAATATCGTCGACACGTTGATGCCGCCGCTGACACCGCATGAATTGGTGTTCGGGTTCACCATGGGTGGCATCAGCCGAGGCATTGTGGTCGGCACGGCGGTGGCGGTCATGATGCATCTTTTCGTCGGGCTGAAAATTCATGCGCCGGAATTTATCGTTTTTCACGCGATCATGGCGTCGATGATGCTGGCGTTGCTGGGCACCATTGGTGCCATCTGGGCGGTGAAATTTGATCACATGTCGGCGATCACCAATTTTGTCATCACGCCGCTGTCCTTTCTATCCGGCACATTCTATTCCATTCAGCGCCTGCCCGAAGCGGCGCAAATCGCCGCCCACTTCAACCCGTTCTTTTATATGATCGACGGGTTCCGCTACGGTTTCATCGGCCATGCGGACGGCAACTTGATGGCCGGCCTCGCCGTTATGGCGGGCATCAACGCGACGCTCTGGATGATCACCACGCGCCTCGTCGCCAGCGGCTATAAATTAAAAGCCTAATCGCCGCCCGCCCGAACCGTTGACAAGGCAAGCCACCGTCAACATACTCGGCGGCTTTCCCACGGGCCATGAATGGCCGGGATGGTTGAGAGCAGGAGAAGGGCGCCATGATCGACGCCGTCATGCCGACGTACGCACGCTACGATGTCACCTTGGAACGGGGCGAAGGCGTTTACGCCTTCAGCACGGATGGTCGCAGATTTCTTGATTTCGGCGCCGGCATCGCGGTCGCATCCTTGGGCCACTGCCATCCGCATTTGGTAGATGCGTTGAAATCCCAGGCGGAGACGCTGTGGCATTGTTCGAACCTTTATCATATTCCGGGCCAGGAACGCCTGGCTGAGCGTTTGGTTTCCCATACCTTTGCCGACGCCGTATTCTTCAACAATTCCGGCGGCGAAGCGGTGGAAATGGGCTTCAAGATGATGCGCAAGTATCACGCCGAGGCCGGCCATCCGGAACGCTACAGGGTGATCAGTGTGGAAGGCGCGTTCCATGGGCGTTCGCTGGCTTGCATCTCTTCGGGTCGCCAGGAAAAACATACCGCCGGGTTCGGGCCGCTGGTTGACGGTTTCGATCAAGTTGCATTCGGCAACATGAACGAAATGCGCGCCGCAATTACGCCAGAGACGGCCGGCATCGTCATTGAGCCGGTGCAGGGCGAAGGCGGTATTCGTCCCGTCGACGCAGACTATCTCAAAGAACTTCGCGCGGTGGCCGACGAGTTCGGCATTTTGTTGATGTACGACGAAGTGCAATGTGGGATCGGCCGCACGGGCAAACTTTATGCCCACGAATGGTCAGGCGCGGCGCCCGATATCCTGGCCTCGGCGAAAGGGCTGGGCGGTGGATTTCCTATCGGTGCGACGCTGGCCACGGAAGCCGTTGCGGACGCCATGAAAGCCGGCAGCCATGGCTCAACCTTTGGCGGCAATCCGCTGGCCATGGCGGTCGGCAACGCGGTCCTCGACGTCGTCCTGGCCGACGGGTTCATGGACAATGTCACGGCACGCGCCGAGCAATTAGCAAACGGCCTGGACGCCTTGGTCAAAAAGTATCCTGACATCCTGGCCGGCCACCGCGGCATGGGCTTGATGCAGGGCCTGCAATGTCAGGGTGAGAATGGCGAGAACGGCACGCTGGTCGGCAAGTTGATGGCCGGCGGCCTATTGACGGTGCCGGCGGGCGACAACATTGTCCGCATGGTGCCGCCATTGACCATTGAAGCCACCCATGTGGAGGAAGCGTTGTCGATCTTGGATGCCGCGGTGGGTGAAATGACCACAAAGGCCGCTTGATATGTCCGATCCTCGGCATTTTCTGGATCTTGATAAGCTTGAGGCCGGCGCGCTTCGCGACATCCTGGCGCGCGGCAATGAGCTGAAATCCGCCTGGACCACTGGTGATCGCCCGAAGCCATTTGACGGCAAAACGCTGGTGATGATTTTTGAAAAACCCTCGACCCGCACCAGAGTTTCCTTCCAGGTCGGTATGCAGCAATTGGGCGGCATGGTGGTCGTCATGGGTGAGCAGGAATCGCAGCTGGGCCGCGGAGAGACTCCGGCTGACACGGCACGTGTCCTGTCGCGCTACGCCGATGCGATCATGATCCGAACCGATGATCCAGCCAAACTGGACGATTTGGCGGCATACGCCACGGTGCCGGTGATCAATGGCCTCACGGATGCCTCGCACCCATGCCAGATCATGGCCGACATCATGACCTATGAGGAACACCGTGGTTCCATAGAAGGCCGGGTCGTGACCTGGAGCGGCGACGGCAACAACGTCGCGAAAAGCTGGATCCATGCCGCCGTGCGGCTGGGCTTTACGCTACGTCTGGCCTGCCCTGGCAGCCTGCAGCCGTCAGAAGACGTGCTGAACTGGGCGGCCGATCATGGCGGCGACATTCATCAGATCGATCACGCTGAAGAAGCCGTTGATGGCGCTGACCTAGTCGTCACCGATACCTGGGTATCCATGGGCGATGAAAACCCGGAAATGCGCCGTCAAATATTGATGCCGTTCCAAGTGGACGCCAAGTTGATGGCCGGTGCGAAAGACGACGCCCTGTTCATGCATTGCCTGCCCGCACATCGTGGCGAAGAGGTCACCGATGAAGTCATGGATGGACCTAGGTCCGTCGTTTGGGATGAGGCGGAAAACCGCCTGCATGCGCAGAAAGGCATTCTGTCGTGGTGCCTTGAATGAGGCCCGGTACGCCCGGTCTTGAAATCTTCAATACACCCAAACTTTCTAATGACGACGTTCGCTGACTTGAACAGATCGCCGCCGCCGCATGGCCGGCGGTTGAACGCCAACACCTTGATGGATGGGTGCTACGCGCTAGCCCGTCGCCGCCGCGCCGCGTCAATTCGGTATTTCCGAACGCCTGCGCCGGCGCCATGATTTTTTCCGATCGCATTGCCGCCGTCGAGAATTTTTACGCCGCGCGCAACCAGCCACCACGGTTTCAAGTAACACGCGGCTCCCTGCCCGATGGTCTGGATGATGAACTCGAACAACGTGGCTATGAAGTCGAAGCGCCTGTCGATATTCAAATTACCCGCGCCGAAGCAATGACGACGCCCGCGAGCGCCGAGGGAACCATTCATGTGGGCGACGAACTCACTCCGGCATGGACCGAAGTTTATGCCGCAGGTTTCAACCGCGATGTTAGCGCCGTCATTAAACAAATTACCGGCCATCCCGCATTTCTTACTTTTCAACGCGACGATGAAGTTCTGGGGGTCGCCCTTGGCGTATATGAAAGCGCATGGCTCGGCATATTCGGCATGCAGACCCGCCAATCGATGCGTGGTAAAGGCATTGGTTCTTTGATGCTAAAGGGATTGGCCGATTGGGCGGTTGCACAAGGCGCCCTGGGTCTTTATCTGCAGGTGGAACAAAGCAACCCACGCGCCCGTGCGCTCTATGAACGTTTCGGCTTTCGTACCGTATATGCCTATCACTACCGGACATTATTCTAAGCCAATGACAAAAATTCATCAGACTGAAAGCGGCACAGATACTGGGCGGGAGTTTGGTGATTTCGTTCAATCCTTCCAGGTTGACGCGCTGGGCGTTCGCGGCCGGTTGGTTCGACTAGGCGATAGTGTCGAGGAAATTACCGGCGGCGGACGTTACCCCAAAGACGTCGCCGAACTGTTGGCGGAAACCATGGCCTTGGGCACGGCCTTGGCCAGTGGGCTCAAATATGATGGGGTTTTCACCTTGCAAGCGCAGGGAAACGGTCCGGTGAAGATATTGCTCGCCGATCTTACCAGCGGCGGCGACATCCGCGGCTATGCCCAATTCAACGCCGACGTGTTGGCCGAGACCAAGGATACCGGCGGCGGACTGGTGCCACGCCTGTTAGGTGGTGGCCATCTTGCCTTCACCGTTGATCAAGGCCCTGAAACCGACCGATACCAAGGCATCACCGAATTGACCGGCGCGACACTGGCCGACTGCGCACAAACCTATTTTCGGGATTCCGAGCAATTGGAGACGGCGATTGTCCTGACGGCGAGGCGCGCTGATGACGGCGCCATGCGGGCCGCAGCATTTGTTGTCCAGAAAATGCCGGACGCCGGGCCTGGGGGCTTCGATGACCCGTTGGAGCCTTGGCGGGAAGCCGCCGTTTTAACCAGCACGGTGACGGCCAAAGAACTGTTGGACGCAGATTTGGTGCCAGCGGATTTGTTATATCAGATGTTCCATGAACGTGGTGTTCGAGTATTCGAGTCCATGCCACTCCGTCACGCCTGTCGGTGCAGCGAAGACCGAGTGGCCACGACGCTGGCATCATTCCCGCGCACGGAAATTGAAGCCATGCGCGAAGACGGCGTAATCACCGTTACTTGCGAATTCTGCGGCAACGACTATGTATTTGATAACGATGCCGTGGAAAGGCTGTTCGCTTAGAATCAAAATGATTTGGCAAGGCCCTACCGATAGTTCGCAAATTGGAGTACCGAACGATGAAAATTTGCCGTGCCGCCACACCGATAATTCTGGCCGCGACTCTTCTCGGTGCATGTGAAACCTCGCCGCCGACCCAGCGGCTTCCAGAGATAACGTTCTCACATATGCCCGCATTTAATGTCGATGTTGCGAAGATTGAGATCGAAAATCGATTTGCTAGCAAGTTATCCGCGCCACATATCGAGCACCTTATGCCATTGGCTCCGGCAGCGGCCGTAGAGCAATGGGCCAAAGATCGGGTCAAGGCGGTCGGGCGGGGAGGCACACTTCGCATGATCATTGAGGATGCCAGCGCCCGGGAAACAACATTGCAAAAAGATACCAGTTTCAAAGGCAAGCTGACCAAACAGCAATCGCACCGCTATGACATGGCAGTGCGCGCGACATTAGAATTGAAGGATGACAGCGGCAAAGTGCTGGCAGCGGCGGGCGCTAATGCGAGCCGCTCTATTACCGCACGCGAAGATGTCACCCTCAATGAACGCGAGAAAATCTGGTTTGAGACGGTGGATCTTTTGATGAAGGACTTTAACCGCGAAATGGAAGCCAACACCAAAAACTATCTTGGCCGGTGGCTGCGGTAATTAATACAAACTACCGTTAATGCAAGATGTAGAAACGAAGAAACCGGAGGCGCCAATGCGGCGCCTCCGGCATTTTAAGGTCTTCGTGAAAAACCGGTTTAGCGCAGGAACGTGATCGTTACGCGGCGGTTTTTGCCTTCACGCTTGCTGTCCCCGGATTCGACAACCGGAGCAATTTCACCGAAGCGCGATTTCTTAACGATTTTGCGCGGCACACCCAATTCCATCAGGCGATTACCAACTTCGGCGGCGCGATGGCGCGAGAGGCCCAAGTTGTAATCTTTGTCACCCGATGAGTCGGTATGGCCGGCAACCAAGATTTTGCCCGGCTTGCGCAGACGGTAATCCGCATAAGCCTGTTTAACCTTAACCATTTCTGATTCGGTAATATCCGCGCTGTCGAAACCGAAGTACACGACGTACGGCGCGGGCATACGGGCCGGCGGCGCCATCTTTTTCATCGGCATCTTCGCCGGCATCTTCGCCATCATTTTTTCTTTGACCTTCATGTCAAAGAGCGCGGCGTGGAAACCCTGGCGGCAGGCGCGGATGTGATCAGGCTGGTTATTCTCTTCCTGCTCTTGCATCCAGCAATCAAACATCGCCTGGGCGCGCGCGGACGGACCAGGCGTCAACTCGCCGGCACCATTCCAAAGCTTGTTCACAAGCTGGGTACGGGCGGCGGCAATGGCGCCTTTAGTTTTGCCGGGAAGGTTCCGCTCACCCATTTGCTGTGGCAAAACATCGAGACCGAGACCGGCGTCTTTAGCCTTACCGAGGAAATACTCAGCATCGGCGCCGTCACCTTCATCGTTTTCGGATTTCGCAAGTGCGACGTATTCTTTATGCAAGGCCTGCTTGAAGCCATCACGTGTGGTTTGCATACCAGCGACACCCATCGTGTCGACATTTAATGCGCAACCTGACAACAACACCGCAGCGAGGCCGGCCAGGACAAGTTTAAACTGTTTCATTTAGGACATCCTCTTAGTTATCAATCCTTATGTTTACTGTTTGGTCAGGCCGAGCCAACTTCTTGCGGCCATCGGTTCCTTAAGACCACGAAAACCTATGTGGCGGTTTCGTACCACGATCCCCCATCTAAATTAGTTTTACCCCGCATTCTAGGGTCGTTTCAAACCCCTATTCAAGGCGCACACTGGGGAATACTCGAAAATCTCCTAATTTTCCACTGATTTTTCGCTAGCCGCGCCAGAAACTGCGAGTAAACAACACAATTACCGTAAATAACTCCAACCGCCCCAGCAACATGCCGGCGGTCAAAAGCCATTTCGCAGCATCGGGAAGCGGCTGAAATGTACCGGCCGGGCCGACGATCGGACCGAGGCCCGGCCCCACGTTAGCGATGGCCGACGCGGCGCTTGAAAAAGCCGTTATAAAATCCAATCCAAGGAAGCCCAAGCCCAACGCCAGCAGGCAAAATGTAAAAAACCACATGAAAAAGAAACTCAGGACCGACGTGATCACCTCATCGGAAATGGGTTGGCGGTTATAATAAGGCACGAAAATGCCGTGCGGCTGCAGCAAATGGTGAATTTGCGTGCGCGCCGCCGCATAAAGGACCTGGATTCGGAAAACTTTTATGCCGCAGGTCGTTGATCCGGCACACCCGCCGACGAACATGATGAAAAAGAATATGGGCAGCGCGAAGTGCCCCCACTGGCTGAAGTCGTCAGTCGCATACCCAGTGCCCGTGATAATCGAGACAATGTTAAAGGCGGCAAGTCGGAGTGCGTGTTCGAGCGATGCATTGCGTTCCAGCCAAAGCCAGCCGGCAATCACCAAGATGATCAGCACCACAGCCGTGATGAACCATTGGACCTGCGTGTCGCGATAGAGCGCGCCCCATTCGCCCTGGATCGTTTTCAAATACAACACAAACGGCAGCGCCCCGATAATCATCCCGGCGACGGCAATATAATCCACCCAGATGCTGTCGAAATGTCCAATCGATCCGTCCGATGTCGAAAAGCCGCCGGTGGCAATAGTCGTCATTGCATGGGCGACGGCATCGAAACCGCGCATCCCGGCAAACCAGTACGCCAACGCCCAAATGCCGGTCAAAATCAGGTAAATGACGCCAATCGCCGTGGCGATCTGCGCCGCCCGCGGCAAGGCTTTTTCCGACTGATCGGAACTTTCCATCCGGAACAATTGCATGCCGCCGACACGAAGCATCGGCAACACGGCAATGGCCATAACGATAATCCCGATGCCGCCCAACCATTGCAAAATCGCCCGCCAAATCAGAACACCCGGCGGTGCATGATCCAGCCCGGTGATCACGGTCGAGCCCGTCGTCGTTAATCCCGACATAGCCTCAAAAACCGCATCGGTGAAACTCAAATTGAGTTCCGAAAACTTCAACGGCAATGCGGCGAACAATGCCAGGGCGATCCAGCTCAACGTCGTCATCACGAAAGCTTGGCGCGGCACCATGCGGGCACTTCCGGTACGGCACGTCAACGCGGTGGCAACGCCGACGAACAGCGTCACCCCGGCGGACACCATAAAGACCTCCCAATCGGGATGGCCGGCAAAATAATCGACCACGCCAGGAACAGCCATCATGACCGCCAAGGTCGACAAAAGGATGCCGATGACCAGAAAAACCGGCCGGAAATCCATAATTATCCTATTCCGTTCTGCCCCGGATTGCGCGTTGCAACGGCGCGCATCCGAACTGAACCGCTTTGGCCGGGGTGGGTCAACCGGAATTCGGTGAATGGCCTACCCGCCTGATTTACAAAATCGCCAAACGGAAAACAATTTGGCCGCATCGGGCTAGACGAATACGGCGTTTCCGGATGCCGGATTACCGACCATCGCCAGAAATTCCCGCCGCGTCGCGCCGTCATCACGGAATGCGCCCAGCATGCGGCTGGTGACCATGGTCACGCCGGGCTTGTGCACGCCGCGGGTCGTCATGCACTGATGCGCGGCTTCAATAACGACGGCGGTGCCTTTCGGCTGCAGGATTTCATCTATGGTATTGGCAATCTGAGCCGTCATCTTTTCCTGAATTTGCAGCCGTTTTGCATATACCTTGATCAGCCGTGCAAGTTTGGAAATGCCGACGACGCGGCGATGCGGCAAGTAGGCGACATGAGCACGCCCGATGATCGGCGCCATATGGTGTTCGCAATGAGACTCGAACCGAATGTCCTTCAGCAATACAATCTCATCATAGCCTTCTACCTCTTCGAAGGTGCGCTCCAGAATTTCGCGCGGTGAAGCGCTATATCCCTCAAAAAACTCCTCATAAGCGCGGACCACGCGCGATGGGGTATCTTGCAAACCTTCGCGCTCGGGATTGTCGCCGGCCCATTTAATTAAGGTCCGAACGGCATCCTCAGCTTCAGCCCGACTTGGCCGCTCAACGTCCGCCCCGGCGCCTTGATCCATACGATCAGTGTCGGCGCCCGTTTCAACAACGCTCAAAGGTTTTTCTGGTGTCACGGAGGCGATCCTTTCTTTTGTCGCACTATCATAGTCCGCAAGACATGGGTTGTGAGTGGCGACACGTCAAGTAAAGAGCCGTTCGCGGCGTGGATCGGCACATGCCGATCAGTAGCGATACGCTGGCCCGATCAATGCACAGGTCTGGGGCCGTCCTGGCTATCTAGTGAAAACGCCGGCACCGCGACATCGAAAACCAAACCGCCTTCACCGATCATCCGAAAACTCCCCGACATAAAGCCCGATGATGTCGTCAACGGCGTGCCGCTGGTGTATTCGAAGGCTTCGCCCGGCGCCAGAACCGGTTGTTCACCAACCACGCCATCACCGATCACGTCGTGGGCGCTGCCTCGCGCATCAACGATCCGCCAATGACGGGTCAACAATTGTGCCGTGGCGTTGCCATTGTTCTCAATGTGCACGTGATAAGCCCAGAAATAGCGGTTCTCTTCGGGCTCAGACTGATCTTCCAAAAAAAACGGTTGCACCGTAATAGTGATCGCGTTGGTGGTCAGCGAATAAGACTCATTGGACTGCATGTTCGGGGATTGCATATTTTGGCCGTTCCTCAATCAGGGCTGCACGATGCGCCGCCGAGGACGCAAAATTTCGCACAATGCGGATGGTTCAGGCGCACACCGCCGGCCGATTGCGCTAAATCCACGCCCAATTCAAAATCATCGTCGTAAGGCAGCAGCGTGCACGGCACGACGACCGGCTGATCGGCGCCTTTTTTTCGGACCACCATGCGCGACGTCGCGCACATGATAGTTTCCGGCTTGATCCCCAGAATATCCCAGCAATTGACAGTGATCTCAGGGACATCGGCGACGATGTCCATTTCTGGAAACAGCACCAATCGCGCGGGGTCCTCGGCATCGATCTGAATGTTGTGTTCGGCAAAGAACGCCGCATATCCCGCGCGGGCCTGGGCATCGGTTTCATCCCAACAGGTTCGTCCGGCAACCGCGAAATTGAAACCGTTTTCGGCCAACCAGCGCAATCCCTCGATTACCGGCGCCCATGTTCCGGGCCCGCGGATGGCTTCGTGTTTCTCCTGGGTGAAATGATCGATCGAGACCCGAATGGCCAACGCGTCGCCATGCTTGGCACGCAACTCCAAAAGCCGGGCGCGGCGATGGTACATGGGCTTCATGGCGTTGCTTAAAATCAGCACTCGATACCCGCGGCCCAAGCTTTCCGCCAGCATGTCGGGGAGCGCGGGGTTCATGAACGGTTCTCCACCGGTGAAAGCGATCTCATCAACCGGATAGCCTTCAGATTTGATTTCATCCAAATACCGCCGGACGTCATCAAAACTGAGATACACCAACGCGTCGTTCGTCGGGCTGGAGTCCATGTAGCAGCTCTTGCAGGTGATATTGCAGAGGCTACCGGTATTGAACCAGACCGTTGATAATCGGGTTAAGGCGACGACGGCTCGCTCCTCACCCTTGGCAGTGACCATAGGGTCCTGGAACTTAGCAGGGTCAATCGGGAGCGCTTCACGATGAGGCATGTTGGGCATGAATTTGTTTTCTTCGTTTCGGTAACCGAGTTTCGGTTGCCTGGATAATACGCCATAGGCATCACGGGCCAATCAAATTTAGTTTATTAGGTGTCATTAATAAAAGAAGGCCCTGATCTCAACTGAACATACCTACCGATTGTGACGGCGCCGTTGGCTAGGGAAGACCGCCATGATCTTCGGTTTTGCCGAACCACTATCAACCGATGGCGATTGAAATTTCGGACCATTGGCCCAAGAATACGGTCACGGCGCCGGTGCGGGTGTAGTTCAATGGTAGAACAGCAGCTTCCCAAGCTGCATACGGGGGTTCGATTCCCCTCACCCGCTCCAACCGCTGCTTTGACTAACCGCTCGGCAGCAGCGCACCGACCAGACCCATTGCTCCGAAATCTTAGGGCCGCCGACGCCGACTTCCTCGTCGATGAGCGGCGACAAGGGCCTGAAGGGATTGGTCAACAGTGTCGCCCGGGATGTGTGCTCAAACACGTGGTCGTCACCCAATTCTTCAATATCTTGTTGCCACGGCACCGT
>JABJBP010000080.1 GCA_018665815.1 Rhodospirillaceae bacterium | reverse complement strand
GTTTCGCCAGATCCTGGATTTCCTTTTTAAACTCGCCCTTCTTGCCGCGCGCAATGGGGGCCAGCAAATAGAGCCGCGTCTCATCGGCCATGCCCATGACCCGGTCAACCATTTGGCTGACTGTCTGAGCTTCGATGGGCAGGCCAGTGGCTGGAGAGTAGGGGACCCCGGTCCGTGCGAACAGCAGCCGCATGTAATCATAAATTTCGGTAACCGTGCCGACCGTTGAGCGCGGATTACGCGACGTCGTTTTTTGCTCAATGGATATTGCCGGACTGAGGCCATCGATGGAATCAACGTCCGGTTTTTGCATCAATTCCAGGAACTGGCGCGCATAGGCGGACAGGCTTTCGACGTAACGCCGTTGGCCTTCGGCATAAATCGTATCAAAGGCCAGCGATGATTTCCCCGACCCGCTGAGGCCGGTGATAACCGTAAGGCTGTCACGGGGGATTTCCACATCGATGTTCTTCAGATTGTGCTCGCGGGCGCCCCGCACCCGAATGTTCTGCATGTCGCTATTTGCCGATTTTGGTAGGTTATTCGAAACACCCAGAAGTATAGATGATGACGCGGTGCGTAAAGGGGCTTGGCGCCCTGAATTTGCCGCCAAGGCACGAGTTATTGGCGTCCCGATTGAACGTCTTGAAGATACGAGAGGTCGAGATAGCGGGCAGGCGCATCGAGTATATTACCGGTGGCGCCATAGCGGCTTCTAAGTGATAACACGCTTTGCATGCCGTCCATATTGATGGCGGCGTCCGGGGTGAGGCCGGATTTTGGCGACAAGACTTTGTCCAAAACCTTATCAACCGCGCCCGGATTGATCGCCGGCATATTGCGCAAAAGGGTATCGGCGGCCTCTATCCGGTTTTTTGGGTCCAGAACCTGCGCCAATCCTTGAAGATAACCGCTGATGAAACCTTTCAAGGCATGATTATGCGCGTCGGCCCATGTGTGTCGCGCGGCAAAAACACCGCCTTGATAATGATCCAACGTATCGAGGCTGCTTTCCAAGACGTGATAACCTTCGGCCCGGGCCATGCTGGTGAAGGGCTCAATGGTGAGCGTGCCGGCGTGGGTGCCGTCCTTGACCGACTGCCAGCGATCCGGTGTCGCGCCTACCGGCTCCATGGTGACGTCGCTCAAGGAAAGGCCCGCATTCTCGAGCATTTGGTAGAGCACGAAGGCGAACCCCGTCGCCAGGGCGTCGAGGGCGAGGGTTTTACCCTTTAGGTCGGCAAATGTTTTGATCTCGGGGGCGACGACAAAACTCAGTTCAATTTGCGTTGCGCCCATGAAGGCGAAAAGATCGGGCTCGCCTTGCAACGCCACAGCACCTTGACCCTCTTGATAGGCGACGACGTTGTCGACGGCGGTGGCGGCAATCTGGAATTTGCCGCTGGCCAAGTTCTCTATCTGATAGACCGAGCTTGGCGTTGTCGTCAGGTTGACTTCAACGTCGCCGGCAGCAAAGTAGCCATTCTCAATGGCCGTGAAGATCGGCAGGTTCGGCGCGCCGGGAAAGGCGATCAGTTCAATTGTCTCGGTCATGGGACCTTAATTTCCTAGCCCAAAGTTGGCATGTTGAATTGCTGTCCAAACGCGAAATGGCGTCGCCGGCATTTTGATATCGGTGACGCCGAACGGCCTGAGGGCATCGACAATGGCGTTAATGATCACCGCCGGTGCCGGTGTCGTTCCGCCTTCGCCGCCGGCCTTGACGCCTAAGGGATTGGTTGGCGAGGGGACTTCATTCAATTCCGTGACGAAGGTCGGAAAATGATCGGCGCGTGGCAGTCCGTATTCTGTTAGGGCGGCTGCCAAGGGCTGGCCCGAACTCGGATCATTGCGACACTGTTCCCATAGGGCCTGGCCAACGCCTTGGGCGATCCCGCCGTGGGTCTGGCCATCAACGATCATCGGATTGATCGCCCGCCCGACGTCATCGACAGCCGTGTATCGGGTAATTTCCACTGCCCCCGTTTCTGGGTCCACTTCGACCTCGCAAACGTGACAGCCGTTGGGGAAGACTTGGGTGTGCATTTCATTGTCGCAGGTCACCGTCAGGCCGCCCTCTGCGGCTTCGGCGGCATCGAATAAATCCATCGTCCGGTTGGTCTCGCCGTGGCGGAAGTGTCCGTCAATAAACTCGATTAAATCGGGTGTGGTCTCGAGCGCCCACGCCGCGGCGTCGCGCCCTTTCTTAATGATCGCTTCCGCAGCTTGGACAATGACGGTCCCGGCCATGCGCATGGAGCGCCCCGAATGCGAACCGCCGCCGACTTTCACCAAATCTGTATCACCGAACTTAATCATGACCTGATCAACACCCACGCCCAGCCATTCCGCGGCGACCTGTGCGAAGCTGGTTTCATGACCTTGGCCGCTGGGCTGTGTGCCGACGATGACGTCAACAATTCCGGATGGATTGACTGTGATCGTCGCGCGTTCCAACGGCGCGCCAGTTGATGATTCCACGTAGTTGGCGATCCCAAGCCCCAGCCGCTTGCCGCGGGTCTCTGAATCCGTGCGGCGCGCATCGAACCCGGTCCAATCCGCCAACGAGATAACGCGCGACATGCTCAACGCGTATTCACCGCTGTCGTAGGTTGCGCCGATGGGATTGGTGAAAGGCATGGCGGCAGACGCAATGAGATTTATGCGGCGCAATTCAACCCGGTCAAACCCGAACTCGGCGGCGGCCGTGTCAATCAGGCGTTCAATGGCAAACGTTACTTCGGGACGACCGGAACTTCGGTACGCTTGGGTCGGCACCGTATTGGTAAACACCGCCCGAGCGCGCATGTGGGCGGCGGGAATGTCGTAGGGCCCGGTCACCAGGGCGGAGCCTTTGCCGAGTGGCGAAAGTGATACGACCCGCGCGCCGACATTTGACATGTTGTCCGCCCGCAGCCCAAGAAACCGGCCTTCTGCATCCATTGCCAACTCAATCCGTGTCACCAGATCACGGCCCTGGTAATCACTGACAAAGGCTTCGGAACGCCCGCAGGTGAATTTCACCGGCCGGTCGATTTTGCGCGCCGCCCAAAGTACCAATGGAAATTCCACATAGACCCGGTTGCGGGTACCGAAATTGCCGCCGACGTCCTTTGAGGCGACGCGCAACTCTTCTTCTTCCAGATCCAAAACAGCCATCATCTCGCGTTTTTGCCGAACTGCGCCGCCGCTGCCGGCAAATAATGTGTAATGACCCAAAGTCGCGTCATATATGCCAAGGGCTGCGCGTGGTTCCAGAGGCACGCCGGTCACCCGGTCGACGTGGAATTCCATGGCGATTTCATGCGCCGCCGCTGCAAAGGCCTCGTCGGTCGCGGCTTCATCCCCGAAAGACGTATCAACCGCGACGTTATCGGGTCGCTCTTGCCAAATCGTCGTGGCGCCGATCGCCGCTGCGTCAGTGGATAAAGTGACTGCCGGTAGTGTTTCGTAATCAACCTCGACGGCCTCCGCTGCATCAAGAGCGATCTCACGGCTTTCGGCGACAACCATCGCCACCGCCTCACCGACATGGCGGACCTTGTCAATGGGAAGAGGCGGATGTGGGCCGATGAATATTTCAGTGCCGCCGGCACCTGTTAGCCTGATGTCATTCTTTGTCGATGGAATGGGATTGTGTGGAATTTCGGAAAGGCCATCGGCCAGGCAATCAGCGCCGGTGAATACGCCAAGCACACCAGGCAATTTGGCTGCGTCAGCAGTGTTAATCACCTTAATCTGGGCATGGGGATGCGGCGAGCGGACCATCGCGGCATAAGCCTGCCCCAGTCTGTTGAAATCATCGCTGAACGCACCCTGACCGGTTAGCAATCTCAGGTCTTCCTTCCGGCGGGTCGGTTTTCCGATCTTCTCATACATAGTGACGTATTGTTTGTTTCCTGGCGCTGAATGCAAGAGCATCTAGCGAATTATAATATCTATCCAACTGGGGAGACGCAGAAATGACGCTGAATATCCGTCGCGTGGTGACCGGGCACGATGAAGAAGGCAAGGCAGTCGTTAGCCGCGATTGTGTCATGGATAACGTCACCGTCATGCCGTCGGGCAACTCGGCCGTCCTGCTTTGGGTAACAGATGACACGCCGAGCCCCGTTGAAGGCGATGAGGACCCGGCGCTCAGGGATTTGGGAATTGCACCGCCGGCGCACGGCAGTGCGTTCCGCGCCTTGGAATTAATGCCCGGCAAGGAAGCCTTCATGCACCGCACTGATACCATCGATTATGCGGTTGTCGTGAGCGGCGCGTGCGTGATGCTACTGGATGACGATGCCGAGGTTGAGATGAAAGCCGGCGATGTCATGGTCCAACGGGGCACTTGGCACGGTTGGGCGAACCGTGGTGACGCACCTTGCCGGTTGGTCTTTATCCTTATTGGTGCCCAGCCGCCATCGAGCCAATTGCACGCCGCCCTTTGACAGGGCGCTAGCGATATGGGAAGACGCGCGCCAATCAAGTAGCCGGAGAAAACCATGTCTGACGAAGAATTTGCGGCGGATTTTGACAGGGCGGACGCTATTTTGGCCGAGGCATTGCAACAATTTCAGTCCGAAAATGTGAACCCTTATGTCTACGGCATGGCACTTTTGGAAATTGGCGTTGCGGCGATGATCAAGGTTGAAGAAGACGAGGCTTCGATCCTTGATACGGTGCGCCAATTGGACGCGAAAATACGGCCCGGCATGACCGGCGCCGATTCGGTTCAATAAGCGCCGGATATCCACAGAAAACAGCGTTGGTGGGCTGGTCCCGGCGCCAATGAAGCGCTAGAGTCCGGGCCGAAAATTCAGCAGGGGATTCCCATGGCAGGCTCAGTTAATAAAGTTATTCTCGTCGGTAACCTCGGGCGCGACCCTGAGGTTCGGTACTCTCAGGCCGGCGCCAAGATCGTTAATATGTCCATCGCGACATCTGAATCCTGGAAAGACAAGGAAAGTGGCGAGCGCCGTGAAAAGACAGAATGGCATCGGGTTGTGATCTTCAATGATCATCTGGCCGGCATTGCGGAACAGTATCTGAAGAAAGGTTCAAAAGTTTATGTTGAAGGTGCACTACAGACCCGTAAATGGACCGGTAACGACGGCATTGAGAAATACTCGACTGAGGTTGTCTTGCAGCGTTACCGCGGTGAATTGACCATGTTGGACACGCGTAGTGGCGGCGGCGGTGGTGGGTTCGATGCTGGTCCGCCGGAACAAGGCGGCGGCCCCGATTGGGGTGGTTCTGACAATGGTGGATCGGGTGGCGGTTCCGGTGGCGGCGCAGGCGGCGGCGGTGCCGGCGGTGATTTAGACGACGAAATTCCGTTCTAACGGATAACCGGCCCGCTGGTTAAGCGGTCGGTATAAAGGTTACAATGTCGAACTCTATCGATACGGCCGCACCGGCCGGCGGCACGAATACGCGCCGAAATGTCATCGTCCTGGTGATTTGCCAGGCACTTGCCATGAGCGGTTCGTCGTTGGTGATGACCATTTCCGCATTGGCGGGGAAGATGTTGTCTGAAGATCCTGCCTTGGCGACATTGCCCATGGCGGTTCAATTTTTATTCACCATGATATCGACTATCCCTGCTTCATTGATGATGGGCCGGATTGGCCGGCGTCTAGGATTCACTATTGGTCAACTAGTGGGTATAGCTGGCGCGGCACTGGCTTGCTGGGCTCTATTTGCCGGAAACTTCGTTATGTTCACCGCTGGAGCGGCGCTTTTGGGCGTCCACAATGCGTTTTGGCAATACTACCGTTTCGCTGCCGCAGACACGGCCGGCCCCGAATTCAAGGCCAAAGCCATCTCATATGTTATGACCGGTGGCGTCCTTGCCGCCGTGATTGGGCCGCAATTGTCGAAGGCAACCTTCGATATGCTTGAACCCGTCCAGTTCGCCGGCGGTTATGTCGGAGTCATTGGGCTTAGCATGTTGACCATTGTCTTGCTGCAATGGGTCAAGATTCCGACTCCGCCGAGACCTGTGAAGGGCGTGGCAGCCGGCCGGCCTTTGCTGGTTATCGCCCGCCAACCGGTATTCATCGTTGCAGCGCTTGCTGCCATGGTCGGTTATTCAGTGATGACGCTGGTCATGCAGGCGACGCCGTTGGCGATGCAGTTATGTGGGTTTGGATTTCATGACACGGCGACGATCATTCAATGGCATGTGTTGGCGATGTTCGCGCCAAGTTTCATTACAGGCCATTTGATCAAACGTATCGGTGTTATCCCTGTCATTTTGATTGGTACGCTATGCAACTTTAGCGCCATGGCAGTCAATCTCAGCGGTATAGATTTTTCAAACTTTTGGGCCGGGTTAATGCTGTTGGGTGTGGGTTGGAATTTTATGTTCATTGGCGGCACGACCTTGGTCACCGAAGCTTATCGGCCCGAAGAGCAATCGCGGGTGCAGGCATTTAATGATTTTCTCGTTTTCGGTTGCGTCTCCACGGCGGCGTTCGGGTCGGGATATCTTCAGGCACAAATCGGGTGGGTAGCAGTCAATTTGACGCTTGCGCTGCCAGTGTTTGTGGTGTTCGTGGCCGCCATTTGGTTCCGCACGCGCAGGGCATCGCCATCTGCCGCATAAAACCCTGAATTTTATTGATATTTGGCCGCCGTTTCCTTGTTTGAACGGGGTGAAAATGGTAGATTATGGGCCTTAAAGACAGACTTTGATCTGTCTCGGTAATTTGCCGCTAACCTTTTGAAATCGTTTGGTAATTACTTTTGTCGAGCACCCCTGAAACGCCCCCTCCCGGCGCCCCTGATTCTGACATAACACCAGTTGCCATCGAAGACGAGATGCGCTCGTCGTATCTCGACTATGCAATGAGCGTTATCGTCAGTCGCGCGCTGCCTGATGTGCGCGACGGACTTAAGCCGGTGCACCGTAGAATCCTCTATTCGATGAAGGAAAGCGGCTACGAATATAACAAGCCGTATCGCAAATCCGCACGCATCGTCGGTGACGTCATGGGTAAATATCACCCGCACGGCGACCAGGCGATTTATGACGCCATGGTGCGGATGGCGCAGGAATTTTCCATGCGCCTGCCGTTGATCGACGGGCAGGGTAATTTCGGCTCCATGGACGGCGACAAAGCGGCCGCCATGCGTTACACGGAAGCCCGTATGGCCCGCTCGGCACACGCGCTAATCGAGGATATCGATAAGGATACGGTCGAATTTCAAGCGAACTATGACGAATCGACCCACGAGCCGCAGGTGCTGCCTGCCGGTTATCCGAACTTGCTGGTCAACGGGGCAGGTGGCATCGCGGTGGGTATGGCGACAAATATTCCGCCGCATAACTTGGGTGAAGTCATCGATGCGTGTTGCGCGATTATTGAAAATCCTGAGATTACAATCGACGAAATCATCGAACATCACGTCCAGGCACCGGACTTTCCGACGGGCGGCCAGATATTGGGCCGCAACGGCATTGTGTCGGCCTTCCACACGGGGCGCGGCTCGGTCGTTATGCGGGGCAAGACCTCGATAGAGGAAATCCGCAAGGACCGTTTTGCCATCATCGTCCACGAAGTTCCCTACCAGGTGAACAAATCACGGATGATTGAGAACATGGCGGAAGCCGTCCGTGACAAGCGCATCGAAGGCATCAGCGATCTGCGCGACGAATCAGACCGCGATGGGGTTCGGGTGGTGATCGAAATGAAGCGCGACGCCGAGCATGAAGTCGTGCTGGCGCAGTTATTCCGGTTTACGCCGCTGCAAACCTCATTTGGCGTCAATATGCTGGCGCTCGACGGTGGTCAGCCGCGATTGATGAACCTGAAGGAAATCCTTGAGGCCTTTATTGTCTTCCGCGAAGAAGTTATCCGGCGCCGGACAATTTATGAATTGGGTAAGGCACGAGACCGGGCCCATGTCCTGGCGGGGCTGGCGGTCGCCGTCGCCAATATTGATGAGATTATCGCCTTGATCCGCGCCGCCAAGGACCCGGGCACGGCGCGTGAACAGTTGATGGAACGCGATTGGCCGGCAGACGACGTGGCACCAATGATTGCGCTGCTCGATGAGCCGGGGCACCAAGTGGTGGACGGCAAATACAAACTGTCCGAAATTCAAGCCCGCGCCATCTTGGAACTGCGCCTGCATCGCTTGACCGGCTTGGAGCGTGATAAGATCGGTAACGATCTGAAAGAGTTGGGCGTTGAAATTGAAGAATATCTTTCGATTTTGAGTTCACGTGACAAGCTCTACGGCATTCTCCGTGATGAATTGCTGGCGATGCGCGAGCAATTTGCCACGGATCGGCGCACGACCATCGAAGAGTCAGAATTCGAACACGATATTGAAGACCTGATTCAGCGCGAAGATATGGTCGTCACGGTGACTAGTTCTGGCTATGTCAAACGCGTGCCGCTGTCGACTTACCGTGCGCAACGCCGTGGCGGCAAGGGCCGGGCAGGAATGGCCACACGCGACGAAGATTTCGTCGATCAGGTGTTCGTCGTCAATACCCATACGCCGGTGCTGTTCTTCTCATCGACGGGGATTGTCTACAAACTCAAAGTCTACAAATTGCCGCTGGGTACGCCGCAGGCGCGCGGTAAGGCGCTGGTTAATCTGCTTCCACTGGACGAAGGCGAGACCATCACGACCATGATGCCTTTGTCTGAAGACGAGGACAGTTGGAGTGACCTCTTCGTCATGTTCTCGACAGCGTCGGGCAATGTGCGGCGCAACTCCTTGTCTGATTTCACCAACGTCATGGCCAACGGCAAGATCGCCATGAAACTGAATGAGGGTGATAAACTGGTGCGGGTGCGGACCTGTACTGAGGGCGATGACATTTTGCTTTCCGCCGTTGGCGGCAAGGTTATCCGGTTCCCGGTGACGGCGGTACGGGTGTTTTCAGGGCGCACGTCCACGGGCGTGCGGGGCATGAGACTGCCCGAAGGCGATGAAGTGATCGCCATGTCGATCCTGCGCCATGTGGAAGTCGATACCGAGCAGCGCGACCTGTATCTGCAGGCCGTCGGCGCGTCGCGCCGGCTTAAGAACGGTGATTACACGGACCGCGCGGACGACAAAGCACGTGATACAGAATTGGCGACCCGACTGGACCAGCCTGAATTCGCGGCGATGGCGGAAAATGAGGAATTTATCCTGACGATTGCCGAAGACGGCATGGGCAAACGCTCATCCGCTTATGAGTATCGGATTGCCGGACGGGGCGGCCAGGGTATTGCCGGGATTGATCTTTCACGCGGTAAAAACGATCCGCCATCAACTATTGTCGCAGCCTTCACAGTTGTTGATCCTGATCAGCTGGTCATGGTCTCAGATGCCGGACAGATTATTCGTTGTCCCATCGACCAAATCAGCGTCATCGGACGCAGCGCGCGCGGCGTCACTGTTTTCAAAGTCGCCGATGACGAGCGCCTAGTGTCCGTCAGCCGCTTCCGTGATCTGGAAGACGGTGATGACGGTGACGGTGACGAGGATGCGGATGCCGAGGACGGCCTGGACGAGACGGCGGATAAAGCGAAATCGCAAGCCGCTGGCGCAGACGCCGACGATGATCCGGGCCATGCGGACCAAGAAGCATCTGACGAAGACGACAAGCCCGGAGACCAATCGTGAGCAAATTCTCCGCCGCTGTTTACCCTGGGACCTTTGATCCCGTCACTAACGGCCATATCGATATCATTACGCGTGCCGCGCGCCTGGTCGATCGGTTAGTTGTCGCTGTCGCGGTGAATATCGGCAAGGACCCTTTATTCACGTTAGAAGAGCGGGTCGCCATGGTTGAAGCCGAGGTCGAGGCGATGGGCGATGGGCATTCGGAGCGGGTTTTTGCCGTGCCGTTCGACACCTTGCTGATGGATTTTGTTCGTGATCAAGACGCCGGGATGATCATTCGTGGTCTCAGGGCGGTTTCTGACTTCGAATACGAGTTTCAAATGGCGGGTATGAATTCACGCCTCAACCGCGATGTGGAAACCGTATTTCTGATGGCATCTGAACACCATCAGTTCATCGCTTCACGGTTCGTCAAGGAAATCGGTCGCCTCGGCGGCGACATCGGACATTTCGTTTCGCCCAGAGTCAAAGATCGGATGTTGGCTAAATTCGCCGAAAAGAGCGGCGTTTAAAGCCTAGCTTTACGAGCCAATTCGCGGTTTTTCTCCGGATGGACCGAAAGCTTTCGTCAAAATTTGAGTGGAATCTTCCGCCAGATGGATCGCATCCGTCAGCATCGCCAGGATTTGCATGTTATTGGCGACAACCTGTTCCGCTTCGGGACGGGTGTCATCAACGATTTTTTCGCAGCGCGCCAGAATATTTTTGCGAATCGCGCGGAGAATATCTTCCAATCGATGGCCGTCGGGATTGGCGTCGGAACTTAAAAACTTTGTCATATTGATGCCTTCCTTTCGCACACCGGCAACGCCGGAGCAGATCAAATTAGGCGTTAGTATACGGCCATTTCATGGCCTCTGAGCAACTTCATTTTTGTGGTTGTACGAATACCTTCGCGATCGGGCGGAAAGAGCATTGACCCTGCCGGTCACCGTCCCTATGGTCGCGCCGGTTCCGATGCCAGGATATTCTTTCCCTGGTGCTTTGGGGGCGCGTAGCTCAGTTGGTAGAGCATTCGACTTTTAATCGAACGGTCGCAGGTTCGATCCCTGCCGCGCCTACCAAGATTTCGGTTTTTTTGCCGAAGTCTTCTTCTTCTCCTTTGAAATTTATTTTTGTTGCGGAATTTTGCCGACCTTGAGCTCAAGGCGTTGACCACGGTCAAATTCGGATTTGTACACGCAGGAATCCTGGGCCAAAGTGTGTTGGCAGTTTGGCGCATGGCTGTGTCGGAATATTTGTACGGACAAGATGAAACCCAATTCCATCAGCCTTGAAACACAGGCGACCATTCTCATGACGACGCGTCTGGGCGAGACGGGGGATGATCTCAAGCCATTGTCGCCGGCAGAGTTTCGCTCGGTCCAGCGTTGGTTATGTGAGCGCGGACTTACGCTCGGGAACCTGCTGAGCACGGATCATCGCGCAGTTGTTGATGCAATGATCGCGGAAGGTGTGGGAACTGCGCTGATCCCATCACTTTTGGACCGTGTAGACAGTCTGTCGAGGGCGATTGATCATTGGTCGGCGGTAGGAATTTGGGTGATTGGGGAAACCGACGACGATTACCCCGAACGGCTCAAGCATCGATTAGGATCTACAGGATTTCCGTTGTTGTTTGGTGCTGGACAGCGGGAGTTTCTGACCACCGGTGGTGTCTATATCGTCGGTTCGCGGAACACGTCAGATACTGGTTTGGCGTTCTCAAAGACCCTTGCCGCGCGCTGCGGCGCGGAGGGGATTACCGTAATTTCCAGCGATATGCGTGGCGCTGATCGCGAAGCCATCGGGGCTGCCAGCGCTGCCGGCGGAAATATAATCTGTGTCTTATCCGACAGCCTGGAAAAGGCGGTCGTGGCGAAACGTCATCGGGAATTGCTGGAACAAGGTAAATTGACGGTCATTACGCCGTTCTCGCCTGATACGCGCTTTCGCGTCGCTAATGCCATTCGGGTAAGCCGATATCAATATTGCCTAGGCGATTTTGCCGTCATTGTTGAAACCCGGCGAACGGGCGGTGTGTGGTTGGGGGCGGAGGAAAACCGCAAAGAAAATTGGGTGCCGGCGTTTGTCCGCGCTGATGATACCGTGCCGTTGGGCAACGAGGCTTTGCTCAGTCTTGGCTACATGCCGTTGGCGGAAAACGAAGTCTCGGGTTGTGATGAAATTGGCGCTTACTTGATATCGCGTTTGACGACGGCATCCGCCAGGCCACCGTCAGTAACGGCCGGGCCCGGTGATTCAGCAAATGAAATTGGCGCTTTGTTGTTTAATATTTTCTGTGAAAAACTCGCCGCATTCGCCGGTAAAACGGCGCGCTCACCGGAAGAGATTCAGGATTATTTCCGCATTGAACCGGAACAGGCGGAAGCCTGGATCGCTCAAGCTCTCGAGGATGGGCTTCTAGAAGATGCCGACGATGCGGATCAATATAAAGCCCGACCGTCCAACCAACGCCATTAAGCACGGGCGGCTTGACGGTCGCGCTTGCGTTCGGCTTTCAGGTCAATTTCCGCGAGATTGCACGCATCGACAAAAATTTCTTGGAATGTCGGGTGGGTGGCCAAGGCGACGTGTTCAACCGTGTGCACGATTTCTTCCGCGCTGGTGCGTTCTTCTTCTGACAGTAATGCCATCTGTGCGCCCAACAGCGCCGCATTGCCGAAATAGGAAACCCGTTCCGGCGGTAGGCCCGGGATCAGTCGAATTTTGATTGCGCTTTCCATGCTGATGTAATTGCCGAACCCGCCACATACATACAATTCATCAAGGTTTTCATCAGGGACTTCCATGACGTGCTGCAGCATGAGGATACCGGCATAAATTGCGCCCTTCGCCAATTGTAATTGGCGAATATCCATTTGGGTGAGGATAATATCTTCGTTGACGCCGGTCTCTTCGGCGAGCGCCAGGACAATATGGCGCGCTTTGCCATCAGTGACGAAGCGTGCTGCCAATTTTTTCGGTAAATCCTCGTGGTCTTTGTGGCGAAGCCGACCCGCGCCATCGACAAGTCCCGCATCCATCATGGCCGAGATGGCGTCAATCAATCCCGAGCCACAGATGCCAATTGGTTTCGCGTTGCCGATGGTCTGCACATGCATATCATCATCGATTTGAACTTTTTCGATAGCACCGACGGCCGCCCGCATGCCTTGATGAATTTGCCCGCCTTCCAGGGCTGGGCCGGCGGGGGCCGAACATGCCATGAGTTTGTCTTTCGAGCCCATGACAACTTCGCCGTTGGTGCCGATATCGACGAGGCAACGGGTGACATCGCTTTCATGAATTTTGGTCGCTAGGATCGCCGCCGTGGTGTCAGCCCCGACAAATCCGGCGATGATCGGCAACAAGCAAACGACGGCGTTAGGCGCGCGCTTTAAAGGCAATTCGGACGCCGGCAATTCTATAGCGCCACTGACTGCCGGCGCATAGGGCGCCAGACCAACGTGGCTGGTATCGATGCCCAGGAAAATGTGATGCATGCAGGTGTTGCCGACAACGACCAGCTTATAAATATGTTCGGATGAAATTTCCGCAATCTCGCAGGCTTCTTCAATAAACCCGTTGACCGCGTTGAGCGCCTCGCCTCGCAGCGTCGCCAATTTCTTCAGATCAAATTGCGCGTAGGCAATCCGTGACATGAGATCACCGCCATAGACCGCCTGCGGATTGACGTTGCCGACCGCAGCCAACTCCTCGCCGGTTGTCAAATCAACCAGTGTGCCGACAATACTTGTCGTGCCGATGTCGAAAGCCATGCCGTACATATGTTCGGTGGTGTCGCCGGTCTCTAAGTGAGTGATGCGGTTATTGAATGTGGTGACGGTCATGCGTCCACTTGCGTCGCGCAATACATTGGGAATTTGGCGCATGACGTTCAGCGACGTATCGGTTTCAGTTTCGCTAGGTAGCTTAGCCAGGATTTCTCCAAGATCGGTCGTCTGAATGTGTTCATCCATCGGCGCACTGGCTTCGATGTAGGTTTTTTCGACGCCTGAAGAAATCGCCAAATCGCCGATGCCTTCTTCGTTGCTTCCGGTCAGGATTTGGTGTCCAGATTCGGTGCGCGGCGGCGCCAGCATGATTGAACACGGCGCAATCACGCGGGTTTGGCAGGACAGTCGGAATTGTTCCTGAACGTCCTCAATGCCCAATTGGACCCGGTCTTGCAGGGTCGCCGGCGGCACATCCCCGGAGATGATCTTCACTCGGCAGCTTCGACACCGGCCACGACGCCCACAGGTCGCCAGAATGTCGGCACCGGCGGCGATGGCCGCATCGAGCAACGTCTCGCCAATGGGGACGGTGCCGACCAGTTCCTTGGTCTCGTCTTCCGGATCAGTGATCCGTACCTCAACCGCATTTGTCATGTCGTGAAATTCCTTTGTGAACGCCAAGGCGTCAGCGTTTTTTCTTGGCGCGGAAATAAGCCATGTAGTTCATGGCGAACTCATCTTTGTTGAGGATGGTATCAGAAGCGATCAAAAATTCTTCATATGCCGCCGCCGGATTCATAATGGGGTCAATCATCAGCGTATCGCAACCCGCGAGTATGGCAAGAATGAGAAAAGCGTTATTAGCCGCCTTGCGACTCGGCAATCCGAACGAAATATTGCTGTGCCCACCGAATATATGGACGTCCGGAAAGCGTTGGCGAAGTTCGCGAACGGCATCAAGATAGTGATTTCCGTATTCCGTACCAGCGCCGATGGGGAAGGCCAGGGGGTCGAGGTAACGGTCTGTCATCGGAATGCTGGCGTCGTCCATCATGCCCATGATCTCAAGCATATTTTCGACGCGTTCCTTATCATCCTGCGGCATGCCATCCCGTCCACTGGCGTTGGCGAATAGCAGCGCGTTATGATCTTTCGCCAGCCCAATAAACTCGTGGCGGCCTTCCTCAAGATTGACCGAGTTGATCGCCGGGCGGCTTTTGGTCATGTCGTATACTTCCAGGCCAGCTAAAATGGTTGCCGGATCGGAAGAATCGATCGCCAACGTCACGCCGGCAATCTCTTGGGCCACCGGAACAATCCATTTCATCCATACATTACGTTTATCAGGATCGACTGAAATTTCATCCACGCAGATGTCGATAATTGTCGCGCCGGCGTCGATTTGCGCGCGGATAATCCACTCGATGTAGTCGACATTCTTCTGGCGGACGGCTTGTGCGACATGGGGAATTTGAAATTTTGGCAATTCCGCCTCGTCGTCCGGGTAAATATCCGTGATATCAAGTTGGCAGGCTTTGCCGTGATGATCGACATAATTCAGCGCTGCGCCGTCGGCGGTTTTCTCAACCCGTGGACTGGTGCCTTTAATCCGGCGCGAGGTGTTGAAATTTTCGCCGATGACTTCCAAAGTTTTCACACTCATTTCGCATTCTCCTAGCCAACATGTTGAAATAAATTCGGGCCGGGCAAATTCGGTTTCAGCACATCATCGAATGCCGCTCAAAGCGGGCCGGATCGATGACGGAATCGCTGAAGGCCGGGTTTGCCGGTTCCCGCGAACGGAGGTTATGTCGGGATTTTTGAGATCACGTCGACAACGGTCCTCCGTACAAGGACCAAGTCAGTTGTGAGGGGCTAGGAGGCGAAAGCCATCGTGGATTGAGCCCGTAGGGTCTGAATGAAACGAACCGGGCAATATCACCAGCGCACTTCAATCTTGCGGAAAATACGAGGGAAATACGAAGCTCGTCAAGTTTCATCCACGAATCCAACGTGGACAAAACCTCACGGCTGCACGCTGCGTTGACATATGCAGGACCGGGCGACAGTATCCCGGCGGCTTTATTTATGAGCCATTTATGGCACCGGGAAATTGGATACAGAATATGTCAATGCCTACGCGCGCATCTTTGTGGAACGCGGACATAAACAAAAATTACTGGCAGGAAAAGAACACCAACGAGGCCACAGCCGAAGCGGTGCGCCGGGGCGAGCCCGCGGCGGAAAGGCTTACAGAAGTCATCGATGGGTTATCTCCCGATGAGCGTGAGTTCATCGAGTTTCTGGTGTTGTCGGACGTCCGCAAAGTCATCGCTGAGTTTGAAATTGATGTCTTGAAGCGCCTTGTTTCAAAAGACTTATTGCAGCTCCGGCCCGGTGTCGGAACGAGGTTTATGCAAGCCTATCAAACATCGTTTTCGATTCCCGATGCGATCTGGGATGCGCTGCATGAGCACCGAGACACATTGTTCGATTCGGCAAGCCAAGATACCGCTGACCGCATCCTTGAATTGCGCCGCCGCTTGGGTAAAAACCTTGATGGCGTTGTTCCGATAAAGTCATAGAAATTCGGCGCACAGCCGGATCATTTAAACTTGCGGCAGGAAACGAAGATGGCACTCAAAGCGATTACCTTTGATCTTTGGGATACGGTTTTAAAAGACGATTCCGATGAACCCAAAAGAAAAGCAAAGGGCCTGAAAACGAAAAGCGAAGAACGGCGGCAAGTCCTTTGGGAGGCGCTGAACGAACAGGCGCCGACCGACAAGTCGATGGTCGATACAGAATTTCAAACCCAGGAAAAATTTTACCGTGAGCGGTGGTTGCGCGAACGGGTCACGCCGAATGTCGCCGACAGGCTGGCGGTCCTTTTAGGCGGAATGGACCGCGAACTGCCGGGGCACGTGTTTGATCAATTGGTGTCTATCTATGAGGACATGGAAGTTGAAATTCCACCGGATATTTTTGCCGGCGCGGCTGATGGGCTTGATGAATTGGCTGGGAAATTCCCGTTGGGTGTCGTGTCCGATACCATTTACACACCGGGTAGCGGCATGCGCACCATTTTGGAAGGCTACGGTGTACGGCAGTGTTTTTCGAGTTTCGCGTTCTCCGATGAGATTGGCCGGGCGAAGCCAAACGAGCGAATATTTGCGCATGTGGCCAATGAACTCGATGTGGAATTCCATGAAATGGTGCACATTGGCGATCGGGAACTCAACGATGTTCAAGGCGCACAAGCGCTCGGCATGAAGGCGATATTGTTTACGGAACATCGCGACGAAAGCCTTGAGAACGGCACCGAAGCGGATGCAGCCGCGAAAAACTACGATGAACTTTTGAGCGTCATCAATACCTTAGCAGCAGATTGATAGTCTTTCATTTGATTGTCGCGATGCTCTGACGGGCATGGGTTTTCAGGGCCATAAATACCCATTGACGCGGGACTGTAATTTTGACACGCTGAATACTGCAATCGCCCTTGGGCATTGCCGTGGTTACCCTAGGACACTCGCCGCCACGAAAACCAAAGCGCAGAGTGGGCTCTTTTACGGTGGCGCGACCGCCCCAGCCCTACGTCCATTTGGATCGAACCCCTTTGGGGTCGATATGGATGGATTCGGGAAGAGCATGAAAATTTATCCCATGTATCTTCATCGTGTCGCCCGCAGGGCGGCCGTCCCCGTATCTGAGATGTGGACGCCACACGCCAGCTTACAGCCCAAGTGTCAGCGTCCCGCCGCTTAGAGGAAATAACGATGTCAAATTACGAATACGATTTCAGTGCCGGTGTGGAACAATACAAAAAAATCATGGATGGCGGCGAAGCTGATTGGATTCCGGTCACCACGCAGATGGCCGAGTTTTGCATGGCTTACGGCGGACACAATGGCCGGGAATTTTTCTCAAACCCCGAGCTGTTTGTCCGCGGTAGCTTGGATGTCCAACAAGAGATGGGTTACCACGTCCCCGACATGGTGTGGGACGTTTACTCCGTCGAAGCCGAGGCCCTTGGCGGCCAGATGGCGTGGTTCGATGAACTTTACCCGGCTCTCGATAATACATCGGTCATCATCTATGACGAAAAGGACTTGGCGCGGGCTAAAGCACCGGACCCGTTTAAGACGGGTCGGATGCCTTGGGTTCTGGAAGCTTTGCAGATTTGTCATGAACTGACCGGCTACAAGCCGTTCGTTCATTATTGTTCGCCGATCAATTTGGCGGCCCAGGTGATGCAGTTTGAAAATTTGATCATGGCCATGGTTGAGCGGCCGAAGTTTGTCCACAAGCTCATGGACTGGCTCGTTGAGGAGGTTCTAGCCCCCTACATCAATGCCTCGTTCAAGGTATTGGGGGGACATAACATCGCCAACGGTAAGGATGCGGTGGGCTCGCTGCCGTTCATTACCGAAGAAATTCTGGACGAATTTTCGGTACCTTATTTGCTTAAACTTCGCGAGCTATGCGGTGGCCACGACGGGATTCGCAGCGACAACTGGTGGGGCGACAGCTTCGCCGCTGACACGGAAAAATACTGGGATGTGAAACTGCAGATCACGCCGCAGTATCTGAAAGTTCAAGACCCCGATTGCTTTGCCCTCGGCACCGAACGCATCCGTGAATACGCCGACACTCGGGGGTGTGGTCTAAGCTTTGGCATTGGGACGTTGCTGTTACAGGTCGGTACCACGGAACAGATCACCAAGCGAATCCATGAGTACATGGAAGTCGGTAGCCGTGGTCCCTACGGCAAAAAATTCTTCCTCTATCTTTGCAGCTTCAGCGCTCAGACACCGCCCGAAAACGTCCGCGCGGCCATTGAGGCGGTCAACATGTTCAACCGTGGTGAACGTCCCTATGCAGGGCAAATTGATACCGGACCAGGCGCCGTCGCGGCTGAGATGGCGGGCGGCAAGGGCTTCATGGGGATCGGTTCGAAATACTCGGGCGTCAGTGATTTCCGTAAGGAAGACCGTACCCAGATTTTCAAGGACATCTATCAATCAGTCATGGATTTCGACGAAATCTCTTGCCCCGAATTGGTTGCGCAGGCGCTGGAACAAGGTGAAACGGCAACCGATATTTTGGACGAAGGCCTAATCCCGCCGATGGGTGAGATCGGTGACTTGTTCGCTGCCGGGGAACTTTTTGTCCCAGAAATGCTATTGGCGGCGCGCGCCATGAAGGCCGGCCTTGAAGTTGTTAGGCCGATTCTGACGAAGACCCAATCGAAGCCGAAGGGCGTCGTCGTCCTGGCCACCGTCTTCGGTGATCTTCACGACATCGGAAAGAATCTCGTCGGCATGATGTTGGAAGGTGCGGGCTTCAAGGTCGTCGATCTGGGTGTGAACACCAAAGCCGAAGAGATTATTACAACGGCGCGCGAAGTTAAGGCGGATGTGATCGGCCTGTCGGCGCTGCTGACAACGACGATGCCGTTCATGAAATTGATCATCGAAGAGATCAAGCGTGAAGGCCTGGATATTCCGGTGATTATTGGCGGTGCACCGGTTTCCCAAGACTTTGCGAATAATGTTGGCGCCAACGGATACGGCGATAACGCCCCGATTGCTGTCGATATATGTAAAGAGTTGGTAGGTATGGGTGGTGACCGTTCCGCACAAGCGGAAGCGAGCTAGACGAAGCTGAATTCAGCGTGGGGTGTATATTGTCTTTTGAAAGTCTACACCCCCGCTCTCAGCACACGAGGAAATTTCATGATGATCATGAACAAGGATCGATTGGCAACGAGTTGTAACTGATTGATCTTGTGTGCAATGATCAATTAATCAAGTATGGCGACGCAACGCTAAATATAGGTGCCAAGTATGGGCGCCAAGGACGGGGTGGTAAATGTTAAGACTGGAATCGGTTACCAAAAATTTTGGCGCGATGACCGCCGTTGATAGCATTGATCTCGAGGTGCCCAAAGGGCAGTTACTCGGCGTGATCGGGCGCTCCGGCGCCGGCAAGTCAACCTTGCTTCGGATGATTAACCGCCTCGGCGAATCGTCCTCTGGTAAAATCCTTTATGAAGACGACGGCACAACCATCGACGTCAATAGCCTGTCCGGCCAGGATTTGCGCAATTGGCGTTCCCAATGTGCGATGATTTTCCAGCAGTTCAATCTGGTTCTCAGGCTAAACGTCATTACCAACGTTTTGATGGGGCGGATCAATTATAACTCGATGCTGAAGACCATGTTCGTCATGTTCTCGCCGGCTGAACGCGCCTTTGCGATTCGTGCATTGGATCGCCTGGATGTCAGTGGTCAGGCATTGCAGCGCGCGGATACATTGTCAGGCGGCCAGCAGCAGCGTGTCGCCATTGCCCGCGCCTTGGTGCAAGAGCCGAAAATCCTACTTGCCGATGAGCCGATCGCGTCACTGGACCCCAGGAACGCGCAAATCGTCATGGATGCGTTATATAAGATTAACAAGGAAGACGGCATCACCGTCATTTGTAATCTGCATACACTCGACACCGCGAAGAAATATTGCGACCGGGTGATCGGCATGAAACTTGGAAAGATGATTTTCGACGGGCACCCGTCCGAACTGACGGATGAAATGGCCCGCGATATCTATATGGGTGGAGATGAAGAGGACGAGGAATTTTCGGCTGCGATAACATCGACGACTTTATAACTTTATGTAGTGTTTGGACCGCTCATCGTTTGGGCGATCTGGCATTAAGGGGTTGCAGTTGAACTTCGGGCGTATTGACCAATTTTGGAAAATGGGCCCCAATAATAAAGACAATGCTTTAAAAGAACCCTAAACAGGAGGTGACTATGCCTAAAAAACTTTTTGTAAAATCCAGCCTCACCGCTGTTGCCGCGTTTGCTTTAGTCGCGGCTTCGTCGTTGTCGGTGAAAGCTGATGAATACATTGGTGGCTGGCAAGATAAATACCCAACCATCAATTACGGCGTGATCTCACTTGAGACCGCGGTCGACATTGTTAAAAGCCAAAAAGCCTTTGCCGCATATGCCGGTAAGGAACTGGGTGTGAAGTTTGAACTGTTCACGGCATCTGAATATGCCGGAATTATGAACGCTCTTATTTCCGGGCAGGTTCAAGTTGGTTGGTTGGGCGCCAGTAGTTATGCCGGCACCTACATTGACTGCAAATGCGTTGAGCCCATCGCCGGTGCCCAAGATCCGAAGGGCGGCATGGGTTACAACTCAGTCCTCATCGTCAAAGCGGGCAGCTCCTACAAGTCCGAAGCTGACCTTAAGGGCAAGACGGTAGCGCGGAATGATCCGCACTCGACATCAGGCTTCACCATTCCGACGGTGGCTTGGGCCGAGCGTGGCGAATCCATCGATAGGTACTTTAAATCGCCGCTTTCCGGTGGTCACCAACAGACCATCGTCGGCGTTTTGAATGGAACTTACGATGGTGGCTTCACTTGGACCACCAAAGGCGACCGCATTGGTGGTCTCCGTAAGATGATGGACAAAGGCTTGCTGAAGCGCGACCAAATTCGCGTCGTTTGGACATCGCCTCTGATCCCGACACCGCCGGTGGTTATCCGTAAGGATCTGCCGGTTTCCATGAAAGCTGATCTGGTGAAATTGTTCCTTCGCCTTGACGAACGTCAGCCGGAAATGGCCCGCGCCGTGGCGCAAGGGGATACCTTGGGCATGCAGCGCGTGTACCACGAAGATTACGTTCCGGTTATCAATGCCAAAATTTGGCTGAAGAAAAACCGGAAGAAAAAGAAAAAAGGCGGCTGATCTGTTCGGAGGGAGGCATCTCAACAGATGCTTCCCTCCACCGCTTTATTTGATTTGTAAATTTTAAATCCTCAAAGGCGCTATTTTTCATGACATCCGAAGCTGCGACCCAAACAACTAAAATGGACATCGTCGAGCACTTTGAATTGGCGCGTAGCGAATACCTGGGCCGTAAACGCCTGTACATGGTGTTCTTTTGGATCGCCTTCCTCATCGCCCTCGCACTGGCGGTATGGCACAGCGGTTTCAGCCTTTATGCCGTCATGGACGGACTACCGCGAACCAATGAATTTATTGTCCGTATGTATTCCGCCCTGAGCTGGGAAAATTTCTATGCTGATCTCATCGATTGGTTCTGGGGGTTTTCCGACTGGTTTGATCAGCTGATCGTCAGCCTTCAAATGGCTTTTCTGGCGACGGTTATCGGCACGACCGTCGGCGGCATCCTGAGCTTCTTTGCGTCCCGTAATTTGGCGCGGCACTACGCTACTTATTTCGTCACGCGGCGGTTTCTTGAAATTGCCCGTACAGTGCCCGATATCGTTTGGGCCTTGATATTTATTTATCCCTTTGGCGTCGGCCCGGTCGCCGGTATTTTGGCGTTGGTTATTCATACCACCGGTGCCCAAGGAAAGCTGTTTGCCGAGGTCAATGAGAACACTGACAGCAAGCCGATTGACGGTATCAGATCGGCGGGCGGCAACTGGTTTGAGGAAATCCGTTTTGCGGTTTTACCCCAGGTCATGCCGAACTTTGTGTCTTACACCTTCTGGCGCTTGGCGCTGAATGTGCAGGCCGCGACGGTGATGGGGTTCGTTGGTGCTGGTGGCATCGGATATGAGCTGATCAACGCGGTGAAACTTCTCTACTTCCTGGACGCCGGTGCCATTCTACTGATGATCATCGGTACGGTGTTCCTGATCGACATGGCGAGTGAAAAACTGCGCCACCACATTATCGGCAAGGAGACCCTAGTTGGGGGTTAGAGTGAATAAGCTATGAGCGTCAGTGTATCCGATCTAACTCCTGAGATGATTGCGGCAGACCGCGAGCGATTCCCGCGCGTGTTTTCCCTGACGACCGGCGATCGCATTTTGCGGACGATTCTTTGGGTCGGGACGGCGGCATTTATCATTTATAGCCTCAATCGTTTTGGGTTTTTCTCGGAAAGATTCTGGGGCGCCTTCCCGCGTTTGGGCATTATGATTGACCAGATGTTCCCGCCCACGGGGTGGCAATATATGGGTGAATATGTGGATGCGATCGGCGAAACCTTGTCCATGGCTTTCATCGGCAGCCTCGTTGGTGGCATCTTGGCCATTCCTTTCGCCTGTGTTGCGTCGAAGAACCTCATGCCGATCCGGCCTATTCAATTCGGCGCCCGCCGTTTCGCCGATGTGCTCAGAGCCAGTGACTACTTGATTTGGGGCTTGATCTTCGTCCGGGCTATGGGATTGGGGCCGGTCCCCGGGATTATGGCTATCATCGTCATCGATACGGGCATCCTCATCACGCTTTATTCGGAAGCGCTTGAAAATATCGACCGTAAGCCCATCGATGGCATCAAGGCGGCCGGCGGTAGCCGCATACAAGTGTTGCGTTACGGGGTTATGCCCCAGGTGCTGCCGGTGATCTTATCAAACGCACTTTACATGTTTGAATCGAACACTCGGGCCGCGACCATCCTTGGCATTGTCGGCGCCGGTGGCATTGGTTTCTTATTGTCGGATAATCTCCGGGCCTTTGAATTCTCCAACGCTCTGACGATCATCTTGATGATTATCGCCGTCGTTTACGCTATCGACTATTTGTCGAAAGTACTGCGCGAGCGATTTATCTATGGAGACAGGGTCTCGCAGGGCCATGACCGACCCATGGAACGAATAGCTGCGCAGATGAAGAAGTAGGTGGCATCGGCGTTTCGGAGGTCCGTGCTCGCTGCGGCAGTCTTCGCGTTAGCTGGTCATTCCCCCGCCGAAGGTAGTGCCAATTCCCTCAGTGAATTGCGCGCCGCGTATAATGAAGATGTCCGGCGCTTGAATGCAGGCGAAATATTGCCGTCGGCTGGCGTCGCCGTCATGACGCCTAACGCTGCAGTTCGTCAATACGATCTCGGATCAGTCGATCTCAAAAATCTCCGCCAAGTTTCTGAACTTCTGTCATTGGGAGCAAAATTCGCCGTGCGAGGCAGGCTGGTCGTTTCCGATGCCGAGGAGATGGTCGAGGTAGCCGCACCGAAGCGGGTCCGCCTTGTTGGCTCACCAGCGGCAGAAGGGCACCGGGCTTTCGTGCCTCTTGAACTCTCATCATTGGGCAGCGATGCGTTGACAATTATCATCGATCACTGCGGGGTAGTCACATGTGACGTTACTGTTTCAGGGCATGTCGGTGAAGTTGAGGCAGAGCGGGTCACCAACCCATTTTCGGCGGCCGGCGTTTTGTCTATGATGGTCGGTATGGTCGTCGAGGACGCTCGTTTTCATGAGGTGCGGCCGTGAGCGGCATTATCCTGGTTTTGGTGCTCACATCGGCGGCGCTGCATCCGCTTCGCGAATTTTTCATTAAGGGCGACGCGACGCCGGAAGGTGTGACCTTAGCGGTTAATATATGGTTCTTCATATTGGCCGGCGGACAGGTCTTCGCCACCGGACAGGACCCTTGGGCGGCCTTGGAAGTCTGGCCGATGATGCTGATATCGGGATGCGGGCTTTGGTTTTATTATTGGTGCGTCGTCGCGACGCTGCGCTCAGGCGATCTGTCGATTTATTATCCGATCACTAGGTCGTCCCCGGTTTTCGTCGTGTTCGTTGGATATTTTTTCTTGGGTCACAGTTATTCATTGGTCTTACTAAGCGGTATTGCCTTGGTGATTATCGGTGCTTTCATGTTGCAATATCGGCCCGGCACCAGCTTGCTCAGCGAGCCTAGCAACTTGGCCTTGGCGTTTCTCGCCATGTGCGGGCACGGGGTCATCACGATAGCTGACGCGGAAGCCATGAAACAGGTGACACCGGAGGTGTTCATGTTCGCCATGTACATCATGGTGATCCCCGGCATGGCGATTGTTTTATCCGTCGGCCGGCCGGCCGGCCGCAGCGTTTACCAACATCTGTTCGTTGGTTGGACCGCAACGCCAATCCGCTTCGCCGTGGCCGGCATCACGGCATACGTGTCCTATTACTTAATTCTCATGGCTTTTCAATTGGGCGCTAATGTCGCGGCGGTCAGTGCGGTGCGCCAAGTTTCAATTCCATTTTCGGTGCTGATGGGATGCATGATCTACAAGGAAGCACGGATGACGGCGCGCCTTACTTGGTCGATCCTGCTGGCGCTCGGTGTCGCGGTAATCGTGTTGGCGAAATGATCATTTCGATTACTTTTTAACTCGCACCGTCTTGCGCGGTCTCCGCCACCAAGTCCAAGAACGCCTTGATCATCGGCGCATTCCGGCGAT
>JABJBP010000079.1 GCA_018665815.1 Rhodospirillaceae bacterium | reverse complement strand
GAGTGATGCTTTCTAACTGAAAAGCATAACCCCATGCCGCAAAGAATCACTTCATAAATGGATTTTTGATTGGAAAACAAGACATGACATCTCTCATTATTTTACCGTCAAACGAAAACCGCGTTGTCATCCTTAAATTTTTTGGATTAAACACATACCGCCATTTTTTACCGAAATTCCATCCTGATGCCTCGGAATTGGGTGTCCTGCGTTCCAGCGCTACTTTGTTGCTTGGATGGATCCAGTTTAGCTCTGATCCATCTCTTCGAATGTAATATGTTTCCGACTTCGCGACGGGGCGGTCGACATTGACGATGTGCCCCCATCCCGCGCAATACAACAACACCCCATAGATCGACGATGAAAAGATCGTAGTCGCCAGCCACACCGGACAGGCCGCCCAAAATCGGAATATTCATCTGACCTTTCCCGCACCGTTCCACGTCATTCCGTAGTTCCAGGGGCCACAGTACTGAATTCCCCGAATACGGAAATCATTTACTAAATTTTTGTGATGTATGCCCATATACTTCTCAACGCGACCGACAATGATTTAGGAAAATTGCCGAGATGAATTCGCCATCCGCCGAACATTTGGGTGCCCAACATTTGGCAAGCGCGGCCCAGGCATTCGGCGCGGGCGATTTGGACGCGGCGCGGCTTTCGCTTTTGGAAGCGGTGAAGCTTGAGCCGAATAACCCGGAAATTCACAACGGTCTCAGCGCCGTCGCCTATCGCCAGGGCGATATCGGGGAGGCCGTAAAACACATCAAGGCCGCGATTTCAAATGCCCCGGGTCATTGGGGATTTTGGAAACAGCTGATCGAAATGCTGATGGATCGCGCCCTGCACGCTGACGCCGCACATGCCTGTGAACAAGCCGCGAAACATGCGGGGAAGAATGTGGAATTGATGAATTTCTGGGGCGTGGCGCTGCAAAGCACCGGCGACCATTTGCAGGCGAGCGAAAAGCTGGAAGAGGGGACCCGGCTGGATAAGTCGAACGCGACGGTGCATCGGAACCTGAGCTTAAATCTGATGAAACTCGGGCGGTTGGAAGAATGCGTCGAAGCCTTTACGCGCTCCACCACTCCCTACAGCCCTTCGCCGACCACGGGCGATGGAGTGGAACCCGGGCCCGATATTCCCGTGGTGGAGGCGAACTACGCCCGGCTTGCCGGCAAGTATGACGCCAACGCCTTGCATGTGCGGATGGTCGATCGGATGTACCAACTCATGATCGACACCTTCGGTGGCGAAACCGATGGTGGCATCAATATTCTTGATTGCGCTTGCGGCACGGGGCTGCTTGGCCGGAAGGTCCGGCCCTTGGCCAAAACATTGGCCGGGATCGACCTGTCGCCCGACATGATCGAGCGCGCCGAAACCAGCGGGAATTATGATCAGCTTTTTGTCGGCGACATGGCGGAAACGATGCGGGGGTTGCCCGGTAAATTGGACGCTAAAATCGAGGCTAAGTTCGACGCCATCGCATGCAACAGCGCGATCTATCACGTCGCCGATCTCAGCCCGTTTTTTAGTGCCGCGGCCGGTTTATTGTCCGATGGCGGCTATCTGTTCGTCAGCACGGACCCGTGCGACGATGCGTTTGATATCAGAGAAACATGCGCCAACGAATACGCCCATAGCCGTGCATATTTGCGCCGCCTGGCGGAACAAAACGGCTTATCCGTCATATCAATCACCGTCATGGAACATCGGGCTTACCCGGGCTTTTGGTGTGTTTTTCAATTGTAGGCAATTGACCTTCATTTCCACCGATCGCTGAGGTAGCCGCGCCCGATTACCTGGAGAAAATGCAATTCCCGCTGCGTCCGGCCCGCCAGTTTTCCTTGGTTTCGGGATCAACGCTATATCCAAGGTCGGCGAATTGATCGAACAACGCCATATGGGCGTCGAGATTTGGATTGATCTCGACCAGCACCGAGCGCAGCGATGTGCCGGCCAGAATTTCGCGCGCACCGGCGATCACCTTGTGCTCAAGCCCGTCCACGTCGATCTTGATATAGTGCGGATCGGGGATGATGTTCTGGTCGCGCATGTGATCCAGGGCCACCGAGACGCAGCCCTGGCGGAACAGCGCCTCGCGCGGTTCCAGATTTTGGTCGAGTTCCTCACCCAGCATGTTCATCGACCCGCCGATCTGGAGATTGCCGAGATTGAGCACGGAAAACGCGTTTTCGTCACTGGCGGCGGCGCAATAGGCGGTGACTTGCCCGTCCAGGTCATTGAAATGAATATTGCGGTTGAGAAGTCCGAAGTTCTGGGCCTCCGGTTCCAAGGCGATGACTTGCGCATTGCGGTGCTTGGCCGCCCAAATGGTGTAAATCCCCATGTTGGCGCCAATATCGACAAGAACCGAACCGGCTTCGAAACCGGCGATCCAGGCCATGGTTTCCGGCTCTTTGGTGAACATGGACTGAACTCTGAAGGCGGCCATCCGCGACGGCACGAAAAACCCCAATTTGCCGGCCTCCGCATCGATTACGGCCAACGGGAGATTATCTTCGTAATCTTCGACCGAAATCGCATTCTGATCAGCCATGACGCGCGCTCCCCGTATGCACCCCGAACGTCTTTGTATCGTATATGAGGATATGATGTCGAACGGTGTTCCCCTTATATCGCTGGTGGGGCAGGGGAACAGGTTCTGGGTTCATGGTATTGCATTTACGGCATCGTGCCGGGAGTAATAGGCGATATTTCCAGCCCATTTCAGTCAATCACTGACACCCCGGCGGCGGCGAAACCATACAACCTGGCTTGATTATCCGCCAATATTGAATTTCGAACCGATTGATCATTGCAGTGTTGGAAACATTATCAAATCCAAATTCCTTAACCATGCGACTTGCTAATCCTCTCGCCTGACCAATAGTGAACACTTGAGTTTTTGGCCCGATAGGAACGATAGCACTCCGGACCACTTCATTGGGCATGAGCAATGCAGCAGCAAAACGATCAGCTTCAGTTTCTATATGAGGCTTTTCTCTAGTGTCCCGGCAAAGGATTTCACCGTTAGAACTTTTGTTATCTAGATAGACGCCCTTATGGAGAACATGGTGTCCAATCTCATGTGCTACGGTAAAGCTGTAACGACCATCATGATCATGCACAGATGCATTGACGTAAATTTTATTCTGTTCAAAGTCGATGCCACCTAGGAGCTCAGGATCAGAAAAGAGGCCATTGTCCGTCGTCATATAAATTGGAACAATCAACGGCCTGATCTAAAGGAGGATCTGGCTCATCTGGTTGATAACATTAAGCGGCGTATTTGCGGTATTGCAAGCGCCGGGTTTCCATCGTTTTCCGTTTGATCCTTTCTC
>JABJBP010000078.1 GCA_018665815.1 Rhodospirillaceae bacterium | reverse complement strand
TATGGACTACCGGGACAACCCACAACACACCGCGCGTCTTCACATTAAGTGGTCTGGTTTTACTCCGCCTTTTGGACTGGTTTTACTCCGCCGTTGACACAAGACAGTGGCATTGCCGGATGTCTTGGCGCATGGGTCGCTGGTTTGTCCCTGGATCAGGTGCCGGAAGAGGTACTTCACATTACCCGGCGCTGCATCGCCGATACTATTTCCGTTGCCGTTGCGGGCAGCCGGACGCCGGTGGCTCTGCGGATGCGGGACCATGTCTCAACGCAATATGGTTCTGAACCAAGCAGTCTTTTGGGAACCTCCGACAGTGCATCAGCCCCCGGCGCGGCGTTGGCCAATGGCGTTAGCGCCCATGCGCTCGACTTTGACGACACCAGCTATGCAGGCGTGGTCCATGGTTCGGCGATTGTCCTACCGGCGGTTCTCGCCGTCGGGGAGCAGGCAAACGTCAGCGGAGCAGACTTTCTGGAAGCCTTTGTCGCGGGGTCGGAGGCTTAAGAATTGACCGATGAAGTATCACAGAACGCCATCTCAGAGGCAGCGTCACGAATGTTCACAACGGACGAATTGGCGGCGATGTCGCGGGAGCAGCGCATACCTATTATGCACAGACTGAGCTGGGTGCTGAAAGATAACCCCAACCCTGATCGGCCCCCATTGACAGGTCCACGATTGATGTTAGTGCATGACCGGCCTTTGGTCCATCTGAAGATGTCCTCTTCATTATTCGTGACAAACATAAATTGCTCACCTTTCGGGGCTTGCCGTGGTGATGTATGTGTCGAACAACCAGAAAGAATAAGTATGAAAATTATTAATTTGAACGGTTTCATATTTTAATTTCTCTTCTCTCCATGACTACCTCATCAACTCCCTCGCTATCGCATCCATCGCCGCCACGCCACCGTCAGACGGGAACAGGCACCCGTACCGATCCATCGTGTCGGCGAGGCTACTATGCCAAACGAAGGTTTGCACCGCCTTCGAGGCCACAAATCGCAGACATTCAGAATTTGCGAAAAAATGAAAACCTAGCAGTTTCCGGCTAAGTCATTGGTGGCGGCGTCAAAACTTCCAAAGCGCGACGGGCAACCCACCAGAGATCAAGCAAATCACTTTTGGTGGACTAATTGGTGGACTGAATTTCGGGGTTTTCTGTAACCGTTACTGAACAAGGGATACAGAAGGAAGTTGGCGACCCCTACGGGATTCGAACCCGTGTTACCAGAATGAAAATCTGGCGTCCTAGACCTGACTAGACGAAGGGGTCGCGTAGCGCGAGTAGGTAGCCGTCCCGGACATAGAAATCAAGATCAAAAAGCATCGATATTACTAAGTTATTTTCATATCTCCGAAATCGGCTGCCCATCAGATGTCCGATGCGCTGATTGGGCCTTTCCTCAAACCCCGGCGCTTTCTAATATCGATCGTGGCTGCAAACGCCGCCAATAGGGATTTCCCAGCGGCAATCGTCGCATTTACAGGGTTTTCGAACAGCGAACGAAAGGTGCGTGTCCATGCTGCAAGGTAAAGTTCTCATTGCCCAGGGCGGCGGCCCGACGGCGGTTATCAACCAATCCCTTGTCGGCGCTGTATTGGAGGCGCGGCGTATGGGCGCTGAAGGTGTCCTTGGCGCCATGCTCGGCGTCAGCGGCATCATCAACGAGGATTTCGTCGACCTGGCGCAGGAAACCGACGCCCATTTAGAATTGGTAGCCAATACGCCGTGCTCAGCATTGGGATCCACGCGCGACAAACCGGACTTGGCGTACTGTCAGGAAATATTCAAGGTGTTGCAGGCGCACGGGATCGGCACGTTTTTCTATATTGGCGGCAACGATTCGTCCGACACATTGCGCATTCTTTCCGAAGAAGCAGTGAAGGTGAATTACGCGCTGCGCTGCGTCCATATTCCAAAAACCATTGATAATGACCTGATGGTCAATGACCACACACCGGGGTTCCCGTCGGCGGCAAAGTTTGTGGCGTCGAGTTTCGCTGGGGTGAATTTGGACAACCGTGCCCTACCGGGCGTCTATGTCGGCGTCGTCATGGGGCGCCATGCCGGCTTCCTGACCGCCGCCGGCGCGCTGGCGCGGCACTATCCGGACGACGGCCCGCATTTGATTTATCTGCCGGAACGCAGTTTCGATATGGACGCGTTCACCAACGATGTAAAAGCCGTCCATGACAAATACGGGCGCTGTGTCATCGCGGTATCCGAAGGCATACACGATGCCGACGGCACGCCGATTTTGACCAAACTTGCAGCCGACGTCGAAAAAGATGCGCACGGCAACGTGCAGCTTTCAGGCACCGGCGCGTTGGCGGATCTGTTGACCAACGCCATTAAGCAAAACACCGACATCAAACGCGTACGCGGCGACACGTTCGGGTATCTGCAACGCTCATTCCTGGGCTGCGTGTCGGAAGTTGACCAGCGCGAGGCCCGCGAAGTCGGCAACCGTGCCGTGCAGTTTGCAGCCACGAGGGCGCGCAACGGCACGGTGACCATCAACCGAGTCGGGGATTATGCCGTGGAATACCGATTGAACGATCTCACCGATGTCGCCGCTAAAACCAAGGTCATGGATGACGCCTTGATTGCCGCGTCGGGCACCGATGTGACGCCGGCATTCCTCGATTATGCCAGGCCCCTGGTCGGCCCGATGCCCGAAGCGCACCGCCTTCGCGCACCGAGCATCCCCAAGGTTTTGGGCCGGTGACGCGGACGCTGACCGCGACCATCGCATTCACCCTGAGCGCCCTATTGGCTTTGGGCGCATTATCGTCGACGGTCAGGGCCGATCCGTAGGATAAATCAATCAACGCCGCCGCCGGCAGCCGGTTTATTTCCGTCCAACTTTGGACAGGCGCGCCCTGGAATGGCTCCTTCGAGATCACGATGACCGATGCGGATCTGACATTTGGTGATGGCCGAAAAAGGATTTCCGGCCCTGTCGATTGGACGGCCCCTGTGAGCGGCAATCAAATCAAAATCTATGAGCGCACCCACACCACGCAGAACAAAAAGCAGTTGTTCGCCGTCAATCACGATGGTGCGGCGCTGGGCCGGGTGTATGACCCGCGCTATCAGACAAGCATTGTCGGCGGTGCTAAATTTCCCCTGGGCACATGGCGGGAATTTGAGAAACGCGCGTTCCTTGCGAAATATGCCAAGCCCACCGGCAAGTCATACTTGCGGCGCATGACCATCGAAATTCTCAAGCTTGATTTCGAGGCGCACGGTATCAAACACTGCCTGAAGTTTCGATGGACAACGGCCAAGCCGGGCAAAAATAAGCAACGCGACGACAACAACTACACTTATTGTCCCGGCAAAGGGCTTGTTGAATTGGAAGACAATTGACGGCGGCGCGCCGCGACAGCGCCGACAGGCTCAGAAATCGCCTTTTTCGCCGTAACTGAAGATGTAACTGTACCCCGATTGGTCAAAGCCCATTTTTTCGTAAAGTCCGTGGGCTTCTTTGCGGTTGTAGGCGGTGGAGACGATAAATTTCGACGTCGTTTCCGAGCCCAAATTATCGAGCACCCATTGCATCATGATGGTCCCGATGCCGCGGTGGCGGTAGCCATTCTTGACGACAACCGAATCGGTCATCGCCTTGCGTTGCGGTGAACGAATTAAATTGTCATATGAGATGAATTGGCACGTCGCAACGATCAAGCCGTTCAATTCACCGATAACGATTTCCCCGAAACGCGGGTTATCCAAGATCGCCACCAAGGCGGCGCGCATGTCGGCGGTATCGGGATCCTCATCTGGAATCAGTTCGCGGTAAAGATCGTGCAGCGGCTCGATGTCGTCAGGCACAGCGGATCGAAAAGCGATCGCCCCGACATCAATATCAGGTGGCGCGTTCGTCACATCATTCAATAGATTTGCCCCGAATTATCGCCCGTGCGAACGAACGAGATCAACATGGCCCCACCGACAGTTTGTGCTTTTGCTTATTAGTTTACGCGATTGTGACCGATATGACGGGAACGGTCCAATGATATTGATTTTATATCAGGTGAACACCTGAGAGGCGATTGAGGGATCGGCCAACCCCACCGCGTTCAATCCAGATCGACGTAATCCAGATGCACCTTGGCTTCGCCGAACATGGCTTCCGATATCCGGCTTTGCGTCGCCCAAGGTTCTTTCGATTTATCAGGTGTCGGGCAAACAACACGCGAAATGCCCGATTGGATCACCAACACGGCGCACCGTGCGCAAGGTGGCAAGGGCGTAACATACAGTGTGCATCCTTCCGCCGCCGGCCCGGCAAACAGCAACGCATTGGCTTCCGCATGAACGACCATTTCATACTTGATTTCACGGGTTTCCAGGCGCTCCGCCGTGTCTTCGACGCCGGCTGGAAATCCGTTAAATCCCATGGATACGACGCGTTTGGTATTCGCATTGGCAATCACCGCACCGACCTGGGTCGATGGGTCCTTCGACCACCCGGCCACAAAGGTCGCCAAATCCATGAACCGCTGGTCCCATTTATCAAGCATTCGGCGCCCTTCCTTCAAATTGCCTCATCAATATTTACCACAACGGCGCCGCATCATCGACAAACAGTTGCGCACTGGTCCGGCCCTGCCAGGAATTTGCCCGGAGGCGCCCGGCGACGTGCACCGGTCGGCCTTCCGCCGTCAGCAGCACTTTACCGATGGGGCGGTCGACGCAACGAAAACAAATACCTTTCAGCGTGCCGCCTTCGGGGCTCTCAAACGTGCACCGCACATGATCTTTACCGACCACATCGGCAAAGGTGATCCGGGCGGCCGGAATAACAAACCGGGGTTCGGGGTTGCCGCTGCCGAAGGGCCCCAGGCATTCCAAGGCTTCAATCAATTCCAAGTTGGCGCCCATGGCCGTCACCGCGCCGTCAAGACGCAAGGTCGGCACAATCCCGGCCTCTTCGACGCGTTCGGCAACGCGCTCATCCATAAACGCTCGAAAGGCGGTCAATTGATCGGCAGTGACCGTAAATCCCGCCGCCATCCGATGCCCGCCACCGCGTTCCAATAATCCGGCCTGGCGCGCAGCGATGATGCCGGCGCCCAAATCAACCCCGGTAACCGAGCGTCCTGATCCGGTACCAAGCCCGGTTTCCTTATCCACCGCGATCACGCAGGCCGGGCGGTTGTAGCGTTCCTTCAGGCGGCTGGCGACAATCCCGATGACACCCGGATGCCAGCCTTCGCCGAGTGCGAACACGACGGCACCCGGCGGGTTGTCTATAAGCGAATCCAAGGCTTCGGCCAGGACCTGCGCCTCAATCTCGCGGCGTTCACTGTTGAAGGTGTCAAGACGCTGGGCAAGCTTGTTAGCCTCGGCGGGATCGTCCGTCGTCAGCAACTGCGCGCCCAAATCCGAGGCGCCTACCCGGCCGCCAGCATTCACCCGCGGGCCAAAAACGAACCCCAGATGATAGGCCTCCGGCATCTCGCTGACGCCGCTGACATCGGCCAGGGCTCGGAGGCCGGCGTTACGCCGACGGCCGATAACCTTCAACCCTTGGGTCACCAAGGCCCGGTTCACGCCTGTCAATGGCACCACATCGCAAACCGTTCCCAATGCGACCAAATCGAGAAACTGAGTGAGGTCGGGTTCCGGGCGATCCTTGTACCAGCCGGCCTCACGGAGCGTGCGGTTAACCGCGACAATCAGCAAAAACGCCACGCCGACCGCTGCCATCTGGCCGTGCTCGCTGTCATCATCTAAGCGGTTCGGGTTGATCACCGCCACCGCCGGCGGCAACTGGGCTTCCGCCGTATGATGATCAACGACGATCACATCCAGGCCCGCGTCGCGCACCACGGCAAGTGGTTCATGCGCGGCGGTTCCGCAATCCACGGTGACCACCACGGAAGCACCGCCTTCGGCCAATTCCAGCAGCGCCGGTGCGTTCGGCCCATAACCTTCGCGCAGCCGATCCGGAATATAAATCCGACACCGCCCCCCGACACTTTCAACAAACCGTTTAAACAGCGCCGACGACGTCGCGCCATCGACATCGTAATCACCAAAAACCGCCAGACCTTCATCTTGCATAATCGCGGCGGCCAATCGTTCTGCCGCGACGTCCATATCGTTGAGATGACTGGGGTCGGGAAGGAGTTCGCGAAGCGTCGGTGCCAGAAACGATGCGCCATCGTCCAACCCAATTCCACGTGACGCCATGACCCGGCCAACAGCATCCGGTATGTCCAGACGCTGCGATAAGGCCAATGCGGTTCGCTCATCGGTGTCGCGCAACAGCCAACGCTGACCTTCGGCGGATTGATCGACGTTCAGATACGCCGCCGGCTCGGTCATCGCGTCAGTCTTTTCGGCTCCGGGTAAAGTCATGGTGTCCTTCGAAAAAGCGAAAAGTACCGGTCCGCGAACGCATCACCATGGAATGGGTGATCGCACTGCCCTGATAAAGGCGGACGCCGTCCAACAAGGGTCCTTGCGTGACTCCGGTGGCGGCGAACGTCACATGGCCGCGCGCCATCTCATCGACGCCGTATTTGTAATCTGGATCTTCGATGCCGGAGGCTTGCGCCTTGGCACCGTCAACAGCGCTGCGAATAACCAGTCGGCCCTGCATATGCCCGCCAAGGCCACGCAAGGCGGCGGCCGCCAGCACGCCCTGGCGAGCGCCACCAATACCGACATAAATATCAACGGAGTTTTCGGGAAGTCCGGTGGCGACAACGCCGCTGACGTCACCATCCAAAATCAACTGAATGCGCGCTCCGGCATCCCTGATTTTCGCCACCAATTGACCATGCCTGGGCCGGTCCAGAAGGCAGACCACCAAGTCTGAAACGGCGGCGCCTTTAGACTCAGCGACGGCGGCTAGGTTTTCCGCAATATCCCTGTCCAAATCGATCGCATCGGGCGAAATGCCGACCCCGACAGCGATCTTATCCATATAAATATCGGGGACCTCAAGGAAACCGCCCTCTTCTGCCATGGCCAAAACGGATATCGCATTATAGCCGCCACGCGCGACAATGGAGGTGCCTTCAATCGCCACCAGCGCAATATCGGCTTTCGGAAATCCGTCCATACCAACTTGCTGGCCGGCGAATAGCGGTCCTGAGCCTTCGCCGCCGGCCTCGCCGATGCGGATGGTGCCTTCGACCTGAAATTTACCAAGGGCCCGGTGCATGGCCGACACCGCCGCTTCATCTGCGGCCCGCTCATCACCGCCGCCCAGGAATCTGGCCGCCGCGATGGCAGCCGCCTCGGTCGCGCGGACCGCTTCCAGTGCAAGATTTCGATCAGGTGCGGACGTTTCGTTCATAAGAGCCATGTTGGCGCGAAGTGCCGCTCTTGCCAACCGTTTAACGGCCTATGGGCGCCGGTCCAGAGCGGAAAGTTTTTAGACCATCTCAATGCGGATCATGCGCGGCGTCTCAACTACGGCACTCAAGCCCGCGATATCATCAAGGGTTTTCACCATATCGGCCTCTTTGGTGTCATGGACCGTCATCACCACGGGCACCGGTTCACCGGGCGCGCGACCGCGTTGCAGGACGGATTCCATCGACACGCTATGATCGCTAAGCGAAGCCGCGATGCCGGCGAACACGCCCGGCTCATCAACCACCATCAAACGCACGTAATAAGGGCCTTGGTGGCTTTCCATGGCCACCGTGGCCGCCGGCTTCAGGGCCGCCGTCGGGACGCCGAAGGCCGGCACTCTGCCGCCACGTGCGATATCTATAATATCGGCAACAACCGCTGATGCCGTCGGCCCGGCGCCGGCGCCACGGCCTTGATAAATTGTCCTATCGACGAAATCGCCGACAACTTCAACGGCATTGAATACGCCGCGCACATGATTAATCGGCGCGTCAACCGGCACCATGCACGGGTGCACACGCTGTTCGATGCCGGCATCGGTCCGCCGGGCAACACCCAGAAGCTTGATGCCATACCCCAATTCGGCGGCAAATTCGATATCGATGGGCGACACATGGCGAATCCCCTCAACGTGAACCCCGCCGAAATCTACAGCCGTGCCAAAGGCAAGGCTGGCCAGGATCGCCAGCTTGTGGGCCGCATCGACACCGTCGATATCGAAACTCGGATCGGCTTCCGCATAACCCAGTTGCTGCGCTTCATCGAGCACGTCTTCAAACTCGCGTCCCGATTCGGCCATATTGGTCAGGATATAATTGCAAGTCCCGTTGAGAATTCCATAGAGGCTGTCGATGCGATTGGCAGCCAGGCCTTCACGCAAAGCCTTAATGATCGGAATGCCGCCGGCGACCGCTGCCTCATAGGCCAGACATGCGCTATTTGTTTCGGCGGTTTCCGCCAGCACCGTGCCGTGATGCGCGATCAGCGCCTTGTTGGCGGTCACGACATGCTTGCCGGCGGCCAACGCCGCCTCGCAGAGATCCTTGGCTATACCATCGGACCCGCCGATCAATTCAGCAACCAAATCAACATTCGGATCACTGGCCAAAGCTATGGGGTCGTCGTGCCAAGTCACACCGGATAGATCGACGCCACGGTCCTTTGATTTATCGCGGGCTGATACCGCCGTAATTTCAAGCGGCCGGCCTGCGCGATGTATCAACTGCGTTCCATGGGTATTGAGAACATCGACGGTGCCGGCGCCGACCGTACCCAGGCCGGCAATGCCGATTTTCAAAGGTGTTGTCATTCCGCAGCTGCTTTCGAGCGCTTCGTTAGTGCGCGTTTTTTGTTGCCAAGCCCCATCATGGCCTTGATCGACCGGATGGCCTGGCGGGTTCGATGGGCATTCTCGCACAAGGCTATTCGCACGTAACCTTCGCCGTGCTCGCCGAAACCGATGCCCGGTGAAACCGCCACCTTGGCCTCACTGAGCAGGAACTTCGAAAACTCCAACGAGCCCATGTCGGCGAATTGCGGCGAGATCGGCGCCCATGCAAACATCGTCGCGTCCGGTGCCGGGATGTCCCAACCGGCGGCAGCCAAGCCTTCGACCAGCACGTCACGGCGATCTTTGTAAAGCGCACGGACCTCATCAACGCAATCTTGCGGACCATTCAGCGCCGCTGTCGCGGCCACTTGAATGGGGGTGAAAGCGCCGTAATCTAGATACGATTTAACCCGCGCCAGGGCGCCGATCAGTTGTGGGTTACCGGCGGCAAAACCGATACGCCACCCGGGCATCGAATAGGTTTTGCTCATGGACGTGAATTCAACGGCGATTTCCCAGGCGCGCCGGATCTGGAGGATCGAAGGCGGCGGCGCGATGTCATAATAAAGTTCCGCATAAGCCAAATCAGACAGAATATAAATGCCGTGGAAATGGCAGAAATCGACAACTTCCGTATAGAAGTCCAAGTCAACGCAGATGGCCGTCGGATTGTTGGGGTAATTCAGTACCAGTGCGGTGGGCTTCGGCACGCTGTGCAGCACCGCGCGCTCCAACGCCTTCATGAACCCTTGCCCGGGCTCGACGGGAATATTGCGCACGGCGGCGCCGGCAATGATGAAACCAAACTGGTGAATGGGGTAACTGGGGTTCGGCACCAAAATGACGTCGCCCGGCGTCGTGATCGCCGATGACAAATTGGCCAGCCCTTCTTTCGATCCCAGCGTTACAATGGCTTCCGTTTCCGGATCAACATCGACCCCAAAACGGCGCTCATAATAGGCCGCAATGGCTTTCCTTAAGCCGGGAATGCCTCTCGAATTCGAATACTGATGAACCTTCGGATCGAGCACCGTCTCGCGAAGCTTTTCAACAATATGCTCGGCCGGTGGCTGATCGGGATTCCCCATGCCGAAGTCGATGATATCTTCGCCAGCGGCGCGGGCGCGGGCCTTCATGTTGTTTACTTCGGCAAATACGTATGGCGGCAGGCGCCTAATTTTATGAAAGTCCTGGTCCATGGCTTTAAACCGTTCTTCAGGTCGTTATCGGGAATCCGCCGGAAAACCGTCTGGATATTCCATTGAAATGCCAGAAGCCCCGGGCGCGCTCAAGCACGTTCCGGCACCACGTCACTGATTTATTGGGCGAACATTCTAGCAAATTTAAGGCAAAAAGGCCCACTAGTCTGAAGTGGCGACGACAAACGCACGTAAATTCAGAACAGTTTAGCTCTCCAGATAAATCTCCGCGCGGCGGTTGCCGGCTTCTCCGGTCGGCATGAATTCGAAATACAGCGGATTGGCGTCGGATATGGCATCGACGACCATCTCTTCCTTTTTCACGCCAAGCCTGATCAATTCCCGGGCAATAGCATCCGCGCGATCGACCGACACCTTGAAATTCACCATCTTGTGGCGGACCGGGTCTGTGGAATTGGTGCGGCTTGATGCATGGCCGACGATATGGATTTTGCCGCCCCGCTCTTTTTGCAACTGGTGCGCATTAGCGATGATTTGACGGTCACGCGAGCTTAACGATGCGGAGCCGTTGGAAAAGTTGATGGTCGCAACTTTAACTGCGCCCGCGGTTAATGGACGGGCCGGCCGTGCGATATGGGTCAGCGGGCCGGCATTCGCCATCACGGCGGTCACGGGAGCAGCGGCAGACACACCACTGCCATAGCCGGAACTGACGCCCACCGACGAGACCACGACGGTACCGAAATCATCCTGCGCGAGCGGATTGCCGACGGATGTCGGCAGATCGACAGGCGGCTGCCCAGCTCGCGCGCGAATTTCATTCAAACGCGACTGCAGTCGGGATTGAAAGGCCTTTTGCTCGGACGTCGAAGGCAGTGACGCGGCCTGCGTCGAAGAGCCGGCAATGCTCACCGGTGAGGCCGGCTGCGCAGCCGGCGCCGGTTGGGCCGCGGCTGATGTGATCTGTTGAGGCGCCGCCGGCGGCGTGGCGGCTAGGCGGCTTGAAGGTTCACCTTGACGAGCAATGGCCGGTGCATATTTCCGGCCTTCCGTATCAGCGACCAATCCGCCGCGCTTTCGAGCTTCGTGGTAATCGCTCTGTTGATCAACCGAAGAAAGCTTGGGAAAATTTTTACTATCACCCGGAGGCGCCTTGCCGCGATCCTTGGCCAAAGTGCTTGCGGTGGCCTTTGTTGCCGTTTCTTGTTCCTCATCTTCGCCAGCAAAGAAATCGACCGTGCTCTTGTACCATTCAGCGGGATTGACGGCATCCGGGACTTGCGAGCAACCGCTCAGCAACGCGCCGGCAATGAGCACACCGCCCCATCCGGTGGCCCGGCGCGCAATGATAGCGCGAAATTGATTTTTGGTTTCAAACATCCGACCGCAATCCCTCCTCGGTGTTAAGTCGTTTTATGATTTCGCACTTGCAGCATTTTACCTTGAATTACAGGATGCTTTCAAATAGTTAACCGAATACAAATTTGTCGCGCGAAATACGGCACCGTTTCCAACACCGGCTGTTCGCGACCGATCTTAAAGGATTAAGTAATGAACGATCAACCGCGCTCGACGTCAAGCTTCCCGGATGCCGCCGAAATATCTCAATCCATGACCGGTATCGCCGAGCGTTCGCAGCGCCTCGTCAATGATTTTGTCCAGCGCCAAATGGCTAACGGTACGGTGCCTGATGCCGATCCCTTGAATGTCGGCGAGGCATTTGCCGCGATGACGCAGCAGATGATGGCCAACCCAGCCCAGGTGATGCAATCGTCAATCGGGCTTTGGCAGGATTACCTGAACCTCTGGCAAACCACGGCGCAGCGCATGATGGGCCAGGATACAGACCCAGTGATTGAACCGGAAGCCGGCGACCGCCGCTTCAAGGATGACGCGTGGGAAGACAATCAAGTGTTTGATTTCTTCAAGCAGTCTTATTTGCTGACGTCACGCTGGATGCAGACATCGGTCAACGATGTTGAGGGGCTGGATAACAAGACCGCCGATAAGGTCGATTTCTACACGCGTCAACTCGTTGATGCCATGTCACCCAGCAATTTCGCCATGACCAATCCAGAAGTCCTGCGTGCGACCATGGAATCGGGTGGCGAAAACCTGCTCAAAGGCCTTGAGAACATGCTCGAGGACATGGAAGACGGCGACGGCAAACTGAAAATAAAGATGTCCGACCCTGACGCCTTCGCCGTCGGCGAGGACATCGCCACCAGCCCCGGTAAGGTGGTGTTCCGCAACGACCTGATGGAATTGCTGCAGTTTGACCCAGCCACCGACGAAGTGGTGAAAAAGCCATTGTTGATTGTGCCGCCATGGATCAACAAATATTACATTCTCGATTTGCGCGAAAAGAACTCATTCATCCGCTGGGCCGTTGGCCAAGGGCACACTGTATTCGTCGTGTCCTGGGTCAACCCGAACGCCGGGCTCGCCGCAAAATCCTTTGAAGATTATATGCTTGAGGGCCCGGTGGAGGCCATCGACGCGGTGTCCAAGGCAACCGGTGAGAAAAGCATCAACGTCATCGGCTATTGCATCGGCGGCACTTTGCTGGCTGCGTCCCTCGCCTACCTGACCGCCAAGGGCAAGGACAAGATTATTAATTCCGCAACCTTCTTCACCACCATGGTGGATTTTGAAGAATCGGGTGAGCTGGGCGTGTTCATCGATGAAGAACAATTGGCCAGCCTTGAAGAAAAGATGAACGAACGTGGTTTCCTGGAAGGCGGCGAAATGGCGTCGACTTTCAATATGCTGCGGTCGAACGACTTGATCTGGTCGTTCGTCATCAACAATTACCTGTTGGGCAAGGATCCCTTCCCCTTCGATCTTCTATATTGGAATGCGGACTCGACCCGGATGCCGGCCGCCATGCACAGTTTCTATCTGCGCAATATGTATCTTGAAAACAAACTGGTTGAGCCCGGCGGCATTGAATTGGCCGGCGAGAAGTTGGATCTCCGCAAGATCAAGGTGCCGAGCTACATCATCTCAACCCGCGAAGATCACATCGCACCGTGGAAATCCACCTACCGCGCTACGCAACTCTACAAAGGCGACACCCGGTTCGTCCTGGCGGGTTCCGGGCACATCGCCGGTATCGTCAATCCGCCGGCGAAACCCAAGTACGGATACTGGACCAATGACAAGCTGCCAAAGACCGCAGATGCCTGGTTCAAATCCGCCGACGAACATGAAGGTTCATGGTGGCCCGACTGGGACAAATGGACGAAAAAACTGTCCGGCAAGGAAACCGTTCCGGCCCGCAAACCCGGCGACGGTAAGCTCAAGGTCCTATGCGACGCGCCCGGCACTTATGTGATGATGAAGGCGGAAGACTAGGCCGCTTCTACTCCGCAGCGCGGATATCCTTGGCGCCAACGCCCGCCGCCAATTTGGATATTTTTGCGATATCAGGTTCGATTTCCAGCGCACTCAGGCGATCAAACAGCGCGGCCGAGGCCTCCGTCGGCATGGCTCTGGCCGCGCAATCGTCGAACTTGGCGCGCAATTCGGCGTCGCTCATGGGGCGGGCCGGCCCACGCAGTACGGCGCCATCCATGCGATGCGAAAATGTCCGTCCGTCATTCAGGGTAACGGTCAACTCGGCGCCGTAAGAATCGACATCCGGGTCCATCATATCGGGATGCGCGCCGGTCTTGACCTTAGCCATCAGGGCGCGCGCCGTCGCGTCGTCATAGGCGGCGTTCTCAAAATCGCCTAACCGCACGGCACCGTCGAGAAGCCCCCGTGCAACAACATAGTGGACACTGAATTTCGCTTCCAATCCTGAACCCGGGTCCGGGTTGTCGGTATGCGGCAAGCGTTTCGGGTCGGTCAACATCTCGACCGAGGCGATTTCATCCGTGTCAAATCCGTCCTGGCCGCGAATAGCCAAGGCGCAATCGATGGCGCCATGGGTTGAGCCGCAGCACGGATAGGCCTTCAGGTTGGGCCCCGGATCGGTCACATTCCAGGGCGCCCCCCAGCCCTCGAAGATGCGCTCAGCGTCATAAGTGCCCGCACCATTGAAGACCTCGAAAAATCCTTGTTTGTGTTCGAACGCACCGGCATTGGCCGTGAACCCATCGCGGATCAGAAGCGCCGCCATGACGCCGTTTCTGAGCGAATGGCCGACGTGCAAAGGCTTGGTCATAGTGCCGAAATTCGCCTTTACGCCGGAGGCCAGCGAGGTCGCCATGCCGAGCGCCATCGCCGTTTGTTCGACAGAGAAATTCATCAACCGCGACGCGACGGCGACGGTGCCGAAGATGCCGAGCGTCGCGGTCGGGTGCCAGCCTTTGTTGTAGTGATGGTAATGGACGCCCAATCCAATTTGGGTTTCCGCTTCAAAGCCCGCCACGTAGGCCGCAATGGCATCACGCCCGCTGACTCCGCCAACCAAATCGGCCACCGCAAACAGCGCCGGCACCAACGGCACCGAGGGGTGCCCGCCGATCTGATTGTTGACGTCATCGAAATCCAGGGCATGTGAAGCGACACCGTTGATCAGCGCCGCATCCAACACCGATGCACGGCGCCCCATGGCGAATAGTTGGCTAGGCCCTTGTGTCTCGGCAATGCCTGGCAGCGCTGCGGTCAGGCGGGTGCACTCTTCCGGGGCGCCAGCCAAGGTGACGGCGACGGTGTCCAAAATGCCGACTTTCGCCCAATGAACGGCTTCAGGTGGCAGCACGTCGTGACGCACTGCAAGGATGTTTTCTGCCAAACGCCACGCTATGGTCATGTCACAGTCCTCCGACCCGCTATCCTGTGGCAATTTCCCGATCGCTTCAACCGCCCCAGCAGCAACCGCAGACGGTCATGAAGAGAGGGCTTGTTTGATCTCCATGAGAATTCAATGGGCCGCCGAATGATCACGGCGGCGCGCGGAAAAATGCAAACATGCAAAACTTTGAATGTAATCTAACTGAGCAATTAACGCTGGGAAACCACAGCGCCACAATCTCACGCAACCGTGACAACTTCTACTTCTGGGTGGGTGAGATGAAGGCACACCTTTTTTCGCGGCGGGCCGCGTCTAGAATCATTGCGTGAATCCATAAATTATGATTCGATTTAGTGGGTTACGATTCAATCTTCAGGTTCTGAATCAACTCCCGCGCGGCTGTCGCCGGGGCGGTTTTTCGCTCGGCGGCGTCATTCAGGATTTGCCTGAATTCCGTATCGCGTCCGGCGGTGATTTTCGCCCTCACCAAGTCCTCGGCGGTTTTCAAAACGCGCATTTCGGCAATGGAGCGGCGGCGTTCCTCGATCTCACCGCTGTCACTGAGATGCGTGCCGTGGGCGTCAATGGACGCCAGCAGTTCATCAACCCCTTCGCCCGTTTCCGCACTGGTGCGGATGACCGGCACCGGCCAGCCGCGGCGATCCTTGCCAGTTAGGCCCAAGCCCAACATGGCCTGGAGATCAGTGGCGGTACGGTTGGCGTCATCACGATCGGCTTTTGAAACCACATGAATGTCGGCAATCTCCAGGACACCGGCTTTAATCGCCTGGATATCATCGCCCAGCCCCGGTGCGGAAACGACGACGACGGTATGTGCGGCCGTCGCGATATCAACCTCATCCTGGCCGACCCCGACGGTTTCGATGAGCACCAGGTCAAACCCGGCGGCATCAAGAATATCAACGGTATCAAGCGCCGCACCCGCCAAGCCGCCAAGGCTGCCGCGCGTCGCCAACGAGCGGATAAACACGCCGTCATCCGTTGTATGTTCGGCCATGCGCACCCGGTCACCCAGGATGGCACCGCCGGAAAACGGGCTTGAAGGATCGACGGCAACGATACCGACCCGGCGCCCGGTGGCGCGCACCGCTGTGGTCAATGCGCCGACCAGGGTCGATTTGCCGCTGCCCGGCACACCGGTCAGGCCAATGACCTGGGCCCGGCCGGCGCGGCGGTAAATCTCGGCCATCGCGGCACGACCGTCATCGAAGCCGGCTTCAGCTTCCGACATCATTTTCGCAATGGCGCGGGTTTCACCGGCCAGCACGCCCCTAACCAAGGCATCGAAGTCAATATTGCGGGCCACCTGTCTCAGTCTCCAACGTCGGCGGTAGGCGTGTCCATCTGCGACAAAGTCGCGTCCAAATCACGAATATCGAGGCCGGCGGCACGGAACTCCCCGGCCAATTCTACGTAACCCGGCGCGATGCGGTCCATCATCGCTTGCTGCGCTTCCTTCACATCACAAAGATATTTGCCCGGCTGCCCCGCCCAAACTTGGCCGGCCGGCACGCGCTTACCCGGTGAAATCAACGCCTTGGCGGCAACCAGGGCCCCCGTCTCGACCACCGCGCCGTCCATCACGGTAGCATGCATGCCGACCATACAGTTGTCTTCCAATCGGCAAGCATGGATCAGACACATATGGCCAACGGTGATGTTGTTGCCGATGAAAGTGCCGTAGGTGAAGCGGTCAACGTGGACAACGGATCCGTCCTGGATATTGGTGTTTTCGCCGATCCGAATTTCATTGATGTCGCCACGTACCACGCAGTGATACCAGATCCCCGACCCGCTGCCGATTTCCACATCGCCGATAACGACGGCGGTCGAGGCGATAAAGGCATCATCGGCGATGATCGGCGTCTTGCCCCGTATACTCAGGATGTTGTCGCTCACGGCTTCGTCCTATTCAGTTGTCACTAGATTCCTGGCTGACACTATAGCTAGGCGGTTAGCCAATCACGAAGCGCCGCTGTCACCTCATTGGGGCGTTCCAGCGGCGATAAATGCGCGCAATCTTCGATCACCACCAGACGCGCGCCTGGGATACCCTTGGCCATCTCTTCATGCAATGCCAAAGGTGTGGCCATGTCCTGGCGGCCGCACAAAACCAAGGTCGGACAGGTGATTGTGCCCAATACCGCGCGGCTGTCGGCGCGCCCGGCAATCGCTTTCTGATTGCGCTGGTAGGCCGCCGCGCCGACATTCCGCGCTGATGACGCGACCGTGGCCGCCAGTGCCCCCTCACCCAGGCGCGACGGCGGCAGATACATTCGCGCGTGGCGTGGAATAAGATCTTCGAACCCGCCCGCGGCGGCCTCATCGATCCACTGCATCCGAATTTCGGTGCGATCCGGGGTGTCCGGTTCAGCCGACGTATCCAGAAGCGCCAGTCGCGTCACCCGCTCAGGTGCTTGGCGTATAATTTCCAGCGCGCAATACCCGCCCATGGATAACCCCGCCAGCGCAAAAGTGTCAGGCGCTTGTTCAAGAACCCGTGCGGCCATGGCTGGCATTGTTGCATCGGTCGTCAAATTCATTACCCGGCTGTCCGCGACATCGGCCAGGCCCAACACTTGCGCGCGCCACAAAGCGGCGCTGCAAAGCAAGCCCGGCAACAGCAACAGCGGTATTCTATCGTTTATGTTTTCAACTCCACCCAGGGCGGCAACCGCCCAACGTTAGCGAAGTCCCCGTATATGGCCAAGGCCGGCTGAAACGTCGCAATCCCAGTGGCATCCGCAATCTACAGAATTTGCCCTGGAATTCATTGACAGCGCGCAACAAAGCCCTACTATCCACCAGCCTTTGGCAATGGACGGCTTACACAGCCGCAAAAACAGCGACGGGTACACCCGGCTTACATGCTTTTTTCCGATCTTGGTCTCAGCGAAGACTTACTCAGTGCCGTCAAAGATGCTGGCTACTCAGAACCAACGCCCATTCAGGCGGAGGCGATCCCCTATGTGATGATGGGACGTGATATCTTGGGGTGTGCGCAAACCGGCACCGGCAAGACCGCATCGTTCACTCTGCCAATGATCGATATCCTGGCCCAGGGTCGGGCCAAGGCGCGGATGCCGCGCTCATTGATTTTGGAACCGACCCGCGAATTGGCGGCACAAGTCGCCGATAACTTCGATGTTTACGGCAAAAATCACCGGCTCACCAAGGCGTTGCTGATCGGTGGCGAAAATTTGGGCGAGCAGGCAAAGATCCTGAACAAGGGCGTCGATGTACTGATCGCCACGCCGGGACGTTTGATCGATATGTTTGAGCGTGGACATCTGCTGCTCAACGATGTGAAAATATTTGTCATCGACGAGTCAGATCGAATGCTCGATATGGGTTTCATCCCCGATGTCGAACGCATTGCAGCGATGCTGCCGCCACTCCGCACGACGTTGCTGTTTTCGGCGACCATGCCGAAAGAAATCAAAAAATTGGCCGAAAAGTTCCTGATGAACCCGAAAGAGGTGACCGTTTCACGTCCGGCGACAACAGCCGACACGATTACCCAGGGGTTGATCATGCTGGATCGGCCGAAAAGCCGCCAGCCCGGCGCCGAACAAAAAATCAAACGCGATCTGTTGCGCAATCTCTTGGAAGAAGAACAACCACGCAATGCGCTGATCTTCTGCAACCGTAAGCGCGACGTCGATGTGGTATACCGTTCACTTGAGCGTCACGGCTTGAACGCGGCGCGTTTGCACGGTGATATGTCGCAACCCATGCGCATGGAGACGCTGGACAAATTCAAGACCGGCGACGTGAAATTTCTGGTCTGCTCGGACGTCGCCGCGCGGGGCCTGGATATTCCGGAAATGAGCCACGTCTTCAATTTTGATGTGCCGACCCACGCCGAAGATTATGTCCACCGTATCGGCCGCACCGGCCGCGCCGGTAAGCAGGGCCGGGCTTTCACGATAGCCATGCCGATTGACGGCAAATACATTGACGGTATTGAACGGCTCATCGGCAGCCCCATTCCGAGAATTAAATCAGGCGCCGACGCACCTTTAGCACCCGCCGCCAATGCGCCTGTATCACCTGTCGCCGGCACGCCGGTATCGGCAGCAGCCGATGCGCCTGCGCTATCAGCCGAGAGTTCCGAACAGCCCCAGACGGAGGCCGCACCGGTACCCGAAGCCGATACTGAAGCCGAAGCGCGCCCGAAGCGTCGGCGCGGTCGTGGTCGTGGCCGAACGGAAGAAAACGCCGCGCCATCATCCGAAGAGGCTGCACCGCCGGCTGAGGAAGAATCGCCGGCTGATGAAGAGCCCATGCCGCTACCCGAGCCCCGGTCTGCGCCATCGCGGAACGCCGGACGCCACAATCCGGCGCCTGCAAATGACACGAATAAGGACCGTGGCCAGGACAGCAGCGGCGTGAAAGGACTCGGCAATCACGTGCCGGCGTTCATGCTGCGTGAGGTCGACCTCAAAGACAAAGGTTGATACCGGCGGCAGGCCAAGAGAAATTCCAATTCTAATCCAGCGACGCCAACGATACCTTCGCGATATCCCCTAAGACTTCCCGATCAGGATTGGCTTTGCCGATGACCAGCATGCCGTTCAGGCTGGAAGTGATAAACCGCGCCAAGCGGCGCGGGTCGTGGGCCGGGTTGATTTGCATCTCGCGCTGGCCACGAATAACCAACTGATGAATGGCGTCTTCCATGACGCCAAGGCCTTCGCGCACACCGGATTGCGCCGCCGCGTCGTGAATGGCGACCGCCGCGGCAGTATTGTTCAGAAAGCAACCACGCCGACCATCATCGCTCAGGATTCGCTCCAACGCCCTGTCGAATAGAGACTCGATCACACGGCGCGCCGGCGCATTGATCTCTACCGCGTCAGTAATCTTCGCGGTGACGGTATTCTTGTAATGCTCAATGGCGACCAGGAATAAATCGTGCTTTGAGCCGAAAGTCTCATAAAAGCTTGATTTTGATAGCCCCATGGCCCAGGTCAGATCGGAAAGCGATGTCGCTTCATAGCCTTGCGTCCAAAAGACCTGCATCGCCTCTTCAATCACATCAACGGTATTGAACGCCTTGTGCCGTGCCATCGCGAGCGCCTCGTCTGTTGACGGAAACTCGATGATACATTGTTTTGGACCGAAAAGTCCAAAATATGAATATTGCTAAGATTAGCGATGCCAACGGCTAAATGTAACTAAATCAAACCGGCCAGTGGGGATGACGGATCGGCGAATTTCTTTTTCGGCATGCGCCCCGCCAAGTAGGCATCGCGGCCGGCTTCGACCGCGTGCTTCATAGCGCGGGCCATGCGAACCGGGTCCTTGGCCTCGGCAATCGCCGTATTCATCAATACGCCGTCACAACCCAATTCCATGGCGATGGTCGCATCTGATGCCGTACCGACGCCGGCGTCAACAATCACCGGAACGCTGGATTGTTCGACGATTATCCGGATGTTAACCGGATTTTGGATTCCCAAGCCCGATCCGATGGGGCCGCCCAATGGCATAATGGCAACCGCGCCGGCATCTTCCAGGCGCCTGCACATGACCGGGTCATCGGTGCAGTAGACCATTACCTTGAAGCCTTCCCTCGTCAGGATCTTCGTGGCTTCCAAGGTTTCGATAATTTGCGGATACAAGGTCTTTTGGTCGGCCAGGATTTCCAATTTGACCAAATCCCACCCGCCGGCCTCGCGGGCTAGGCGGAGCGTGCGCAACGCATCATCGGTGGTAAAACAACCCGCCGTGTTCGGCAGATAGGTATATTTCTTCGGATCCAGATAATCGACGAGCAAGGGTTTGTCCGGATCATCCAGGTTCACCCGGCGCACCGCGACGGTAATAATCTCAACGCCTGCGGCCTCGGCGGCCAAGCGATTGACGTCATAGTCATCATACTTGCCAGTCCCGGTAATCAACCGCGAGCGGTAGGTCTTACCGGCAATCTCAAGGAGGTCTTCACCGGCGTCAATTTGATCTGTTGATGTGGGCGCGCCATCGGGGGCACCACCGCCGATGAAATGGACAATTTCAAGCTTGTCGCCCTCGCCAAGGCCGATGCCATCGTAGGCGGATTTCGGCACGATCTCGAGATTTCGTTCCACAGCGACCCTCCGGTCGTCGAGGCCGATTCGCCCAAGTAGCTCGGCAACCGTCATCGGGGCATCGAAATCCCGCTCTTCGCCATTAATCGTCAATCGCATGCCGGCGATCCTTCTTTTCCTGGGAAATCCAACCATTTTACCAGTCTGATGGGTGAATTATGAGCCTCTAGAGCGGGGCTTTCAACCACGAACAACAGCCGGAACTGGACGTTTCCGAGCCTCACCGGCATGATAGGGAAGCTTTTCATGCGCAGGAACCACACACCCTATGTCTGCATCCGTTTTGATCTTGAATGGGCCCAATCTGAATTTATTGGGTACCCGCGAGCCCGACATATACGGCGCCGAAACGCTGGCCGATATTGAAGGCGCCTGCGCCGCCCATGCTGGTGCATTGGGCCTGACGACGGATTTCCGCCAATCCAACAATGAAGGCGAGATGGTGGAGATCATTCAAGCCGTCGGTAAATCGTGTGAAGCGATCATTATCAACGCCGGCGCCTATACCCATACTTCGGTGGCCATACTTGATGCCCTGCTGGCGGTTGGCCTGCCGGTGATGGAGGTGCATCTCTCCAACATTTATCAGCGCGATGAATTTCGCCACCATTCCTATATTTCGAAGGCCGCCACCGGCGTCATCTGCGGTCTCGGTTCGCAGGGCTACCTGCTTGCCCTCGATGCCGTCGCGGCACGCCGCGGTGACGATAACAAAAAGGTATAAGCGCAACATGGCGAAAAAAACACCAGCGGACTCAAGTTCGGCCATTGATGAAGACCTTGTCCGAAAATTGGCCGGGCTGTTGGATGAGACGGGTCTCAACGAAATCGAATACGGCAAGGACGGCCTGACCATCAGGGTTGCGAAACACGGCGGACAAGGCGGGCCAATGATGGTTGGCCTGCCGGCGTCGCCTGTCGCTACCGCGCCAAGTGTGCCGGCGCCCGCGGTTAACGACGATCCGGGTTTCGCCGATCATCCCGGCGCCCTGAAAGCGCCCATGGTCGGCGTCGTTTACACGTCTCCCGATCCCGACTCCGCGCCCTTCGTCCAGGTCGGCGATGAGGTCAGCGAAGGCCAAACGTTGTTCCTGATTGAAGCCATGAAAGTTTTCAACCCGATCGCCGCAACGCGGGCCGGACGGGTCAGCCGGATCTTGGTGAACACGGAAACACCGGTGGAATTCGGTGAACCACTGGCGATCATCGAATGATGGCCGGCGGATGATCGAAAAAGTCCTGATCGCCAACCGCGGCGAAATTGCACTTCGCATATTGCGGGCGTGCCGGGAAATGGGTGTGCAAACTGTCGCCGTGCATTCCACTGCCGACGCCGACGCTATGCATGTCCGCCTGGCTGACGAAAGTATCTGTATCGGCCCGCCGGCAGCCAAAGACAGCTACCTGAATACCCATGCGATTTTGTCGGCGGCCACCATCTCCGCCGCCGACGCCATTCACCCGGGCTATGGGTTTTTGTCTGAAAATGCCGACTTCGCCGCTATGGTCGAAGAACACGGGTTCACCTTTATCGGACCGTCGCCCGATCACATCCGACTGATGGGCGACAAGATTGCCGCAAAGAAATCCGTCAGTGATGCCGGCATTCCAGTTGTTCCGGGCTCCGACGGCGAAGTCATCAGTCTTGATGAGGCCCGCAAAGCCGCCGAAGTGACGGGATTTCCAGTGCTCATCAAAGCCTCTGCCGGCGGCGGTGGCCGCGGCATGAAGGTTGCAAATTCGGCCGCTGAACTCGATGAGGCTTACACCACCGCACGCGCCGAGGCGCAGCAGTTTTTTGGCAACGGCGCCGTTTACATGGAAAAATTCCTGAGCCGCCCCCGCCATATTGAAGTTCAGGTGCTGGCCGACCATCACGGCACTGTTGTCCATCTCGGCGAACGCGATTGTTCCCTGCAGCGCCGCCACCAGAAAATTCTCGAAGAGGCCCCCTCGCCCGCGCTCAACAACTCGGAGCGTGAAACCATCGGCGCCATCGTCTCCGATGCGATGCGAAAAATCGGCTATCGCAGCGTCGGCACGATCGAATTTCTTTACGAAGACGGCGAGTTTTATTTCATTGAAATGAACACCCGCCTGCAGGTCGAGCACCCGGTCACGGAAATGATTTGCGGCCTCGATTTGGTCCGCGAGATGATACGCCTCGCCGGTGGCGCGCCCCTGGGGTTCACCCAAGATGACGTGAAGTTCAACGGCCATGCCATTGAATGCCGGATCAACGCCGAAAACCCGGAAACCTTTGCACCGTCACCGGGCCGTATTGGCGATTACCACGCACCCGGCGGATTAGGGGTGCGGATCGATTCCGCACTGTATTCCGGCTATAGCGTGCCGCCACATTATGACTCCATGATTGCCAAGCTGATTGTTCACGGCACCAATCGAAATGAATGCCTGATGCGGCTTCGGCGCTCGTTGAGCGAATACGTTATTGACGGTATTGAGACATCGATCCCTTTGCATCAAAAACTGATGTCATCGGCGTCGTTCGTTAACGGCGAGTACGATATCCATTGGCTGGAAGCGTTTGTTTCCGACGACGGAGAACCATGAGCCGGCGCGACGACGCCCTGGTCATGACACCGGAGTTGATGCTCCGGGCCTACGCAGCCGGTATTTTCCCGATGGCTGAAAGCCGCGAAACGGACGACGTATTCTGGGTTGATCCGAAACGCCGCGGCATTTTGCCGTTGGATAACTTTCATGCCGGCCGGCGGCTACGCCGCACGGTCCGCAAAGGGCCATACCAGGTCACATGCAATACGGTGTTTTCGAAGATTGTCGAGACCTGCGCCGAGCACACCCATAAGCGCCAGGATACTTGGATCAACCCGCCAATCGAGGCGGCCGTCAACGAGTTACACCAAATGGGCTTCGCCCACAGCGTCGAATGTTGGCAAGACGACGCGCTTGTCGGCGGGCTATACGGCATTTCATTGGGCGCTGCGTTTTTTGGCGAGAGCATGTTTTCAAGAGCTACCGACGCCAGCAAGGTTGCCCTCGTACACTTGGCTGCTCGACTCAAATTGGGTGGATTTCGGCTGCTCGACACACAATTTGTCACCGATCACCTGGCGCAATTCGGCGTTATTGAGGTTCCGGCCCGTGATTATCTGGTGGAATTGGAAAATGCCCTGAAATTTCAGGCCGTTTTCCCGACCCACCCATCGCCCGAAGGGTGGCAGGATGCGCTGGGTGAGGTTTTGAAAAATTAGATCAAATTAAAAAAGTAACTGTATTTAAATTAATATTTAAATTAATCTAATATCAGTTACGTTTTTTTCATAGCATCCGGATTATAAAACAAATAACTGTTCCGACCAGCAGCCTTGGCTCGGTACATGGCTTGATCGGCGCAAGCCAATAATCCTGACGCGTCATTGGCGTCGTCGGGGAACATGGCAACGCCGATACTCGCACCGACGGTGCACTCCTCACCGGCGGCCTGTATGGGATTGGTCAATATATCGATAATCCCGGCAGCGACGTTTCCAGCGCTTTCCGCGCTATCGATATCGTCCAATATTATGACGAATTCGTCCCCGCCGACACGCGCCACCGTGTCACTGGTTCGAACGCGCTCTAACAAGCGTTCTGCCACAGCCTTAAGGACAATGTCTTCGGCTTCATGGCCGAGCGTGTCGTTGATTGGCTTGAATTTATCAAGATCAATAAACATCAACGCCATGGTCGCACGGCGACGGCGGTGGGCATTAATGGCGTGGTTCAAACGGTCTTCGAACAAATGCCGGTTCGGCAACCCGGTCAACGCATCATGATGGGCTAGAAACTCAATGCGCTCATCACGCTGGCGGCGTTCGGTGATGTCGCGAAGCACGGCGATAAATTTCCGCTGGTTCTGCCCTTCGTAAATTTCCGAAACGGTTACCTCAATGGGAAACCGAGCACCATCAGCGCGCACCCCCTCGAATTCCCTGAGTTCGCCCATGATGTTTGACTCGCCCGTCTGTAGATACCGCGCCATTTGATCGCGATGCTCCGGGCGTTCCAGTTCGGGAATTAAAATTTCAACGTTCTCGCCGAGGGCCTGTTGTTTGGAGATGCCAAAACTTTTCTCAGCGGCGGGATTGAAATCCTCAATGTTTCCAAGCTCATCGGTAGTAATGATGGCTTCGGTGATCGAATTTAAAATGCGTGCGACCCGAGCTTCGCGCAGGCGCGTCAACTCTGATGTTTTGATATATTGGGTGATGTCATTGCACTCGATGACAAAGACGTTTTCCATCGGCGCGCCGGCGCTGCCTAGGTCCAAGCGGGTCACATGCATGGCCATATCCAACCATTCGCCGCTGAGTGTTGACGTCTTCAGCGGGGTTCCCGCCTCATCTTCCGAGAAAGCATCCATATCGTCGGCGATCAAGGCACCGAAATCGACGTCAAAAAACTCTCGAAACGGCCGGCCGATAAGGTTTTCCGGCGTGCCAGCCCGCATCACTTTGACAGCCGCGTCGTTGACGTATTCGACAATACCGTCACGGCAGAAACAAATCATATTGGGACTGGCATTCAAAAGCTGCAGGCTCAATCCGGCATGCCCAATATAGGCTGGCGGAACAATTCCGTGGTCGGGCTTGCTGTCAGTGTGGTGCGTGTTGTTGTCCACGACGTTCCATTTCCGCGTTGGTATTGCCCCGCATCGTCCAGCGATCCAACCTCTCGCCAATCAACAAGGACACTGTAGGCGAACCAACAAAGGTTTCCAAAGCGCAAAATTTCGTCGGGCATTGGCGCGCCGTGCGAAACTTGCGACGCTCGTTCAACGTGGCTTGGTGCCCAGCCCAAGGTCGGGGAGTGTGAATTTTCTTTTCGGCCGCGGCGCCGGCTCGGAACTTTCGCCCGGCGCCAATTGTTCACGGCAATCAAGCACCCAGACGTCATACACGGGATGCTCGACGGCACTCAAAGCCGGGCTCGACGCATACATCCAGCCACGAAACAGCGATACAGCGGATTCCCCCGGCCGGGTTTCCCAGATATCCAAAAAAGCCGCGCTTTCCGGCGTTTCCTCCGGCGGGCGTTTGTCACAATGGCGCGCGATGATCTCGAGCGTGCCGAAGCGCACTGTTGCGCCAATTGAAGCGTCTATAGTTGAGACCCGCGCCGTTACTTTATCGAGGCCTTGCAGAACCGTTGTTCGGTGCGGCGCCGCGCCAGGGGGCGTCGGCATCAACATCCAGCCGAGGGCGCCCGCCCAAACCGCCGTCCTAATGATACGTCGCATGCTTACTGTGCGCCTTTCTCTTTTGCAGCCTTGAAGCGTAAGCGCACGTAGTCCGCGTGCCAACCACCTTCCGTATCCCGAAATTGCGACGCCAATGCGGCCTCGATCTCGGCCACAAATGCTGGGCGATCGGCAAGCGCCAGGACAGACAAATAGCTTTCTGCAAAGGTGTCCATCCATCCGCTCAACGACGTATCGAGAGCGGTCCAACGCGGTATCAGCTCCAAATAGTCGATGCGAAAGCCGTGGCCGGCCAAAAGCCTTTTAAATGCCGCCGTATCCGGAAAATACCATGGATTTAACGGCGCCGGATCAATGCCCCGTTCACGCAGAGCATTGGTGCTAGCCGCAATGATGGTTTCAACATTTCCCTGGCCACCCATTTCGCCAACGAACCGCCCGCCAGGCCGCAGCGCACGAAAGACCCCTCCTATGACGGTGTCAATGTCAGACACCCAATGGAGGACGGCATTGGAAAAGACAGCGTCGAACTCGGCGTTGATATTCAGCGCCGTCGCATCGACCGTTTTGGCATTGATGCCGCGGGCGCGGGCCGCGTGAACTTGCCCAGGACTGGCATCGATGCCGAATACATCCGCCCCCGATTCCAGAAGGCGCACCGTCAGGCGGCCGTCGCCGCATCCCAAATCCAAAATTCGTTCGCCGGCCATGGGCGCCAATAAATCAACGACGGGAGCACCATGTTCGGCAACGTAGCCGGCATGTCGCGCATAACGCTCAGCGTTCCAGGTTTGCGCCGGGGCGGGCAATTTGCCGTCTTCAGACGGCACTGCTCACTTGCCGCCCTTGCCGCCGGTTGCAAGGAATATGATTTCGCCGACCTGATCTTCAAGCGAGCGGAAATCCTTGGTTTTCAGAATCCGACCGCCGGGCTTGAGCATGTCCTTGGCGTTGCCCGGCTCAATCCGAATGTATTTGCCGCCAACGATACCTTCACTGCCGATGCTGGCGGTCGAATTATTAGGCACGCGAACTGCCGCGGAGATCGACATCTCTACGACAGCATCGAAGGTTTTCGGATCAAGCCTGTTGGCTTTAACGGCACCGACCTTAATACCGTTAATGCGGACATCGCTACCGGCCGTCAAACCACCAATCTTGAAGAAGTTTGCGGAAATTTCGTAGCCCGTCACCGCTTTCACCTGGGCGGTCCCATAGGCGAAAAAGACGAACATACCGGCCACCGCCAGCACCATCGCGCCCAAAATCGTTTCAACCGCATTGCGCCCCATGGACGTTACTCCTTCGCGTTCATTCCGACTTGGACTTTGCCCCGGATTTTGCTTTCGCCTGGGCAACTTTGCCCTCGGAAATGATCAGTTCTAGCAGATCACTGACGACAACCGCATCCTGGGTCAGGGTAATTTCATCACCGGATTTCAACACGGCTTCCTCGGCGCCGGGCTCCAACACGACGAATTTTGATCCGAACAGCCCGTCGGTATGAATGGCCGCCGACGTATCCAGCGGCAGACCGACCACGGTATCGACATTGAACGTAACAACCGCCCGGTATGCGCTATCCAGCGCCATATCCGATACCTGGCCGATTTTAATTCCGCCCAAACGGACTTCGCTGCCTTCAACCAAGCCATCCACCTTGTTGAACTTTCCAACCAAGCTCAAGGCATTGCCGGTCGCCGGGCCGCTGAGGTCATGACGCGCGTTCATAAATACCAAAATCAGCAGCAAGGCCGATATGGTGACCGCGCCGATCACAATTTCACGGATTTCCCTACTCATAATGTGGCGTGAGCCCAGCGGGCTCGGCCAGACAGTTGATTCTCAGGTTCGTACCCGATGATGGCCGTCATTCCGGCGTCCAGGCCTCGTAATCACCGGTAGCTCGGGCGCGCTCACCGCCCTGGTAAGCATGCCCCGCCGGCCGGTAAGCGCCAGCTGTGCCAGTCATATTGGGTTGATGCTCTTGCTGCCAAGGTTTCATTTCCGTGGACAAGTGCGTCAACGGCTGGTCAACGGTGTGGTGGAGCCAAGCGTGCCACTCGGGGGGCACTTTTGACGCCTCGTCGCCGCCCTTGAACAGGCACCAGCGCTGCTCGCGGCCCCATTGATTTTTCTTTTTTCCCCGATAGTAACGGTTGCCGAACTCATCGGTTCCGGTCAGTTCACCGTTGATCCAGGTATGGATAAGCGTGCCGATTTTCATCGCCGGACATCCTCGTTTCGTCTCTATCGTTGCCAGCGCTGCGACTATGGCATTCCCACTATCCGCCGTCCAGTCCGATCGGTGGCGCGTTATTGGAAAATCGAACCGCGCATTTGGTGATGCCGAGAATTAGGGATACACAATATCTGGTGCAGGGAGACACAAGATATTGTGTAAGGGCCATGGGCGGCGACAGTGCTAAAAATGGCGCGTAAAAATTTATGCTGCTCCGAGCTCCCTATCAAATTCAATAGGCTACGATTCGATGGCAGGAATCCGGCGATTCGCTGCCGGTGCACAAATTCCTTTCATTCACACAAAATAAAGTATTATTTGGAAACATGAGCCCCAACATGTGGGATTTTCCTATTGCGGGCGGAACGAGGATCAGCTACATTTCGCAGCCGTTGCACTTGGGCACACACGATATCTGGTAGGTCACAAAGCTGGAATCGTGAAAATGGGAAGTCTCATTTACAGGGTCGCAAACGGGGCACCGGAATTTAAGGGTCCTAAACGAGTCAACAACCCGAGACCTTACGTGGGGGCATAATGCGGATTACGCGGTTTTTCACCAAAAAAGACAAATCAAGCTACGAATCATTTGAATTCCGGAAGACGGCCAGTGAAATCCGGAATCCGGACGGCTCGGTCGTATTCAGTTTAAAAGACATGGAAGTCCCAACAGCGTGGTCACAGGTTGCCTGTGACGTGCTGGCGCAAAAATATTTTCGCAAGGCCGGTGTCCCGGCGCGCCTGAAAAAAGTTGAAGAGAATTCCATCCCGTCATGGCTTTGGCGCAGCGTTCCCGACGAAGACGCCCTGAGCGAACTTCCCGAAGATGACCGCTACATCGGCGAGACCAGCGCCAAGCAAGTTTTTGACCGGTTGGCCGGCACCTGGACCTATTGGGGCTGGAAAGGTGGTTATTTTGACGCCCAGGCCGACGCCCGCGTCTACTTCGACGAAATGCGCTACATGTTGTGCGCGCAGTTCGCGGCGCCTAATTCACCGCAATGGTTCAATACAGGACTGCACTGGGCCTACGGCATTGATGGGCCGGCCCAAGGTCACCACTACGTAGATTTCGAGTCTGGCGACCTGGTTCGGGCCAAATCTTCCTACGAGCATCCCCAGCCTCATGCCTGCTTTATCCAAAGTGTCTCCGACGATCTGGTCAATGAAGGCGGCATTATGGATCTGTGGACCCGCGAAGCGCGGCTGTTCAAATACGGCTCAGGCACCGGCTCCAACTTTTCGCAAATCCGCGGTGACGGCGAGCCCTTGTCAGGTGGCGGCAAGTCATCTGGGCTGATGAGCTTCCTCAAAATCGGTGACCGTGCAGCGGGCGCGATCAAGTCGGGCGGCACGACGCGCCGTGCGGCCAAGATGGTCGTCGTCGACATCGACCATCCGGATATCGACGCATTCATCAACTGGAAGGTTCTTGAAGAGCAAAAAGTCGCATCCCTGGTCGCCGGCTCACGAATCACGGCGAAGCATTTAAACTTGGTGATGGAAGCGTGTGCCGACGCCGATGCCGCCGACGAAGACCGCTATGAGCCGCGCAAAAATAAGGCGTTGAAAAAGGCCGTGATCGCGGCGCGCAAATCGATGATACCGGAAAACTATATTCTGCGCGTCATTGAATTCGCTCGCCAAGGGTTCACAGATATCGATTTCCCGACCTTTGATACGGATTGGGACTCTGACGCCTATCTGACCGTTTCCGGCCAGAATTCCAATAACTCAGTTAGAATCACCGACGAATTCCTGTCGAAAGTCATGGATGATGGCGAATGGAACTTGATCCAACGCAAGGACGGCAAGATCGCAAAGACCGTCAGGGCCAAGGATTTATGGCAAGATATCGGCTATTCGGCTTGGGCGTGCGCCGACCCCGGATTGCAATACGACACGACCATTAATGATTGGCATACGTGCTCGAACAGTGGCCGCATCAATGCATCGAACCCGTGTTCAGAGTATATGTTCCTCGACGACACCGCGTGCAATTTGGCGTCGCTGAACCTGTTCCAGTTCCGCCAAGACGACAACACGTTCAATGTCGAAGGCTTCGAATACGCTGTCCGACTGTGGACATTGACCTTGGAAATCTCGGTCCTCATGGCCCAGTTCCCGGCCCCGCGAATTGCCGAGTTGTCCTACGAATTCAGAACGCTTGGTCTCGGCTTTGCCAATATCGGTGGCTATCTGATGGCATCGGGCTTTGGCTATGACACGGTCGAAGGCCGCGCCATCTGCGGCGCCATCTCAGCGCTGATGACCGGCACGTCATATGCGACGTCGGCGGAAATGGCCGAAGAGTTGGGTACGTTTCCACGGTTCGATGAAAACCGCGACCCCATGTTACGCGTGATCCGCAACCACCGCCGTGCGGCGCATGCCGCCGATTGTGGCTACGAGGGACTGGCGACGTTGCCGGTGCCGCTTCAGGCCAATGAGAACCCCGACGCCGGCTTGGCGACAGCCGCCATGCGGGCTTGGGACCGGGCCTTGGAAATGGGCGAGGCTCACGGTTATCGCAATGCGCAGGTTTCCGTCATCGCACCGACCGGCACAATCGGTCTGGTCATGGATTGCGACACCACGGGCATCGAGCCTGACTTCGCCCTGGTGAAGTTCAAAAAACTCGCCGGCGGTGGATACTTCAAGATCATCAACCGCATGGCGCCGGTGGCCCTGGCCAATCTTGGATATGAAGAAAGCCAAATCAAAGAAATGGTCGACTACGCCGTCGGACATGGATCGATTAAAAATGCGCCGGGCATCAATCCCGAAACCCTCGCCGCCAAAGGTTTTGGCGACACCGAGCTTAACGCTCTGGAAGATGCGCTTGGTGAAGCCTTTGATATCAAATTCGCCTTCAATAAATGGACCTTGGGCGAAGACTTCTGCACCGGAAAACTTGGCATTCCTGTGGCCGATCTTGATGATGTCAGCTTTGATATGTTGTCCGCCTTAGGCTTCTCGAAATCTGAAATTGACGCTGCTAACACACACATTTGCGGCGCCATGACTTTGGAAGGCGCGCCGCATCTCAAAGACGAGCACATCGCGATCTTTGATTGCGCGAACCCGTGCGGCCGGATCGGCAAACGTTTCTTGTCGGTAGAAAGTCATATTCGGATGATGGCATCCAGCCAGCCGTTTATCACCGGCGCGATCTCGAAGACCATCAATATGCCGAGTTCGGCGAGTGTCGAAGACTGCATGGATGCTTACATGCTGTCATGGCGGCTTGGCATCAAAGCCAATGCGCTTTATCGCGACGGCTCGAAACTATCACAGCCCCTGTCGGCGGCATTGGTCGACGAGGACGATCTTGAAGACGATGACGAACTTGTCGATGCGGCGATTGCCGCGCGGCCGGAAATCGTCGCCGAACGGATTGTTGAGCGTTACATCGCGCAACGCATCCGCCCACCACATCGGCGCAAAGGCTACACCCAGAAAGCCACTGTTGGTGGACATAAGGTGTATCTGAGGACAGGCGAATACGAAGATGGTCGCCTGTCGGAAATCTTCATCGACATGCACAAGGAAGGTGCCGCTTTCCGCTCGCTGATGAACAACTTCGCCATCGCGATTTCCATCGGTCTGCAGTATGGCGTGCCGCTTGAGGAATACGTCGAAGCCTTCACCTTCACCCGCTTCGATCCATCGGGCACGGTGACCGGCAATGACACCATCAAGATGGCAACGTCGATCCTCGATTACATCTTCCGTGAACTTGCGGTGTCGTACTTGGGCCGCAACGACCTTGCCCACGTCGAGCCGAAAGATCTTTTGCCCGATGCTTTGGGTGAAGGTGAACACGAAGGTAACTTGCCGGCGGCGGCGGAAGCAGCAGTACAAAAAGTTGCGAGCCGTGGCTACATGAGAAAACTTTTGGTTATCGATGGTGCCAAGAGCGGCCCACCACCGGCCCCGCCGGTCGCCGAACACGCAACGAGTATGGATGATCCAATCCCGCAAGCTGTCGGCGCACAGAGCACGCCAAGAGAAGAGATTGCCCAAGCCATTGCCGATATTTCCTCGGAAGTGATGGCCAAAGCGGACGCTCATATGGATCAAGCGCGGGTCGCCCGCATGAAGGGTTACGAAGGTGATCCGTGTGGTGAATGCGGCAATTTCACCTTGGTCCGGAACGGTACATGCATGAAATGCAACACGTGTGGATCAACAAACGGATGTTCATGATGATTGAAATTTAGGAATCCTCCCTGGGAAACTCGGGGCGTATGTCAGGGACACTCCCTGGCATCGCCCCATTTTTTTGCCTGAATCTCACTATTCTGCGCCCAAATCGGAACCAGGGCTCTTACCGTCAATGGCGCCGTATTGTATTGTCATTCAATGGCATCCGCGCCATGTCCAATGTCTGTGAAAGTGGGGAAACCCCTGTTAAGTACCATTGACAGGAAAGAAGCAGTATTGTCGCACGTCAGTGAGACCGGGGAGGAATAATGGGCGAGAAAACAAAATCTAAAATTTTCCTCGTCGACGACGACAGTCTGTCGGTCAAAGTCATGACCACGTTGCTGGCGGAATCCGGACATCAGGTCGAGTCCACGACCGACGCGGCGTCAGCATTCGACAAAATTATGGAAGCACGGCCGGACTGCAATATTTGTGATTTGATGATGCCCGAGGTCGATGGCCTCAATCTCTGCAAACGCGTTCGCGAAACCGCTGATCTGGACGGCACCCGGTTTATCATGGTGTCCGCCAAGGCTTATGAATTTGACCAAAAACGCGCCTTCGAGTTTGGCGCCGATGGCTATATACGCAAGCCGCTGAACACGGAAACTTTCTCCGACAGGGTCAATCGGATATTGGATGATCACATCGATATGACGTTTTGGGGGGTCCGTGGAACTTTGCCCGCCAGCGGGGAAAATACACTGAAGTACGGCGGGAATACATCGTGTGTAACGCTTGAATTTCCGCGCGAGCAGTTCTTCATTTTCGATGGCGGCAGCGGCATCAAGAACCTCGGCGATTCGCTGATGGCTCAAAAGCGCACGCGTATTCGTGCCCGGATTTTTATTTCCCATCCCCATTGGGACCACATCAACGCCATTCCCTTTTTCGCCCCGCTTTACGTGCAAGGTAACGAATTTGAATTGCCGGGCGCCAATCAAGGTGACAACACCATGCGCGAGTTGATCTCGGCGCAGATGGACGGCGTGTATTTTCCGATCACGCTCAGCGAGTTTGCGGCCCGGGTTTATTTCAGGGACCTGGAAGAAGAGAGCATCGAAATCGACGGCATCGGTATCGAAACCAAGTTGCTCAGTCACCCGGGCAAATGCTTGGGTTATCGGATCAACTACAATGGCCGATCTATTTGCTACATCACCGACAATGAAATGTTCATGGAGACCAGCGAGTTTTATTCCCCGCACTATGAGCGCAAACTCGCGGAATTCTGCGCCGACGCTGATTGCCTGATCACCGACACCACCTACACGGACGAAGAGTACGCCACCAAAGTGGGTTGGGGGCATTCATGTGTCGGTAAGGTGGCTGATCTGGCTCATGCAGCGAATGTAAAAACCTTGTATTTGTTCCATCACGACCCTGACCAGGATGATGCGGATATTGATAACAAATTCGACTTGGCAAAAGAGTATCTTTCCAAGAAAAATTCGCCGGTTGAGGTTTTGTCTCCGCGCGAGGGCGACCGCTTTAAAGTTTGATACACATAGCCCCAATGCGCGATGGCGCGGCGGCTATTTTTTTCATAAACACGCGAAATAAAGGAATGACCCCATGGCTGGAACAGTGGACGCACGCTTAGCCAAACTTGGCATCGAACTGCCCGCCGCCTCGGCGCCGGCAGCCAACTATGTGCCTTATACGATCTCAGGAAATCTTGTTTTCATTTCCGGCCAGATCACCATGTGGAACGGCGAATTAAAGTATATCGGCCGCGTCGGATCAGATTTCAGCGTTGACGAGGGCTATCAGGCGGCGCGCGTTTGTGGCCTGAATCTCATCGCCCAATTGCAGGCCGCCGCCGGTGGAGACCTTGACCGGGTAAAGCAGGTCATCAAGTTGGGCGGTTTCGTTAATTCACCGCCTGAATTCACCGATCAACCGAAGGTAATCAACGGTGCGTCAGACCTGATGGTGGAAGTTTTCGGTGAACCCGCCGGCCAGCACGCCCGGTTCGCCGTCAGCGCGCCGTCCTTGCCATTGGGCGTTGCCACCGAAGTGGACGGCATCTTCGAGATCGCCTGAAGACTTATTTTTCCGAAGACTACTTACACCGCGGCTTTAATTTTATGAGGCCATATCCAAAGACGCTGTCCTTGCCGGGCCGGCCCAAGTCTTCGACGTGGCGTTTCAGCTTTTTCCTCAGCAACGATGCCTTGCGTGTGCCGCTGTGTGCGACCTCGGGTCCGATCAGCGCCGTGATGTAAGGCGTCGCAAAGGATGTGCCGCTCATCTTTTTCGCGCCACCCGGGACGGCCGCGTAAATCTTCACGCCTGGTGCCGCGAAGTCGATATACTTGCCCTGGTTGGCGTGGCCGTAAATGAGTTTCCTAGCGTTCACCGCGGTGACCGCAACGACGTTTTTATAGGCCGCGGGAAAAGCCGGCCTGTCCGCTCGGCCCCAATTGCCGGCCGCGCCAATCAGCACCAGGCCGATTTTTTTCGCCTTGGTGAATGCGAGGCGGATAGTTTTGTTGTCAGTCCCGGCGATGCTCAGATTGATGGCATGAACGCGGCTCTTGGCCAGCCAGTTCAACGATTTCAGCAACCCCATGGCAGAGCCGACCTTGCCGCCGCTCTTCTTGGTCTCGAACATGCTTGCCGCCTTCAGCGACGCGCCGGGCAGCAAGCCGCCCCATTTCGGCTTACCCACAAGCATCGCCGCGATGGCGGTGCCATGGACCTTCGGCCCCGGACGGCGCCCTTTGCGGTGAAAGGACCGAAACTCAACCTGCTGGCCACGTAACGCCGCGTGCGTAACGTCCACCCCGGAATCGATTTGGCCCAAGATAACGCCCTGCCCGCAACTGGCAGACGCTTTCGCCCATCCCATGGCATTGCGCGCATGCATGACCTTGCGCGCTTGCGACTCGAACTGATGGTTAGCGTCAATGCTGGCACCGGGGAACCGCGCGGCGAGCTCGCGTCGCGCGCCGGGCACCGTCTGCCCCCTCGGAATCCGGACCCGCAACACCGTCATGCCCAGGCTTTCAAGGCCCACCGTCTCAACCACGCGGTAGCCCATCCCGGCGGCGATGGTGGCAAAATCCCTGGGCGCATTGGAGACCACCAATTCACCAGGCTCGAACTTGTTAACCGGATCCGTGGGATCATTTGAGAACGTCCGCCGAGCCCCCCGCTTCGCAGACGATTTCTTTTTCGCGCTGCCCTTCTTGATGACCTGCTTACCGGACTTGTCATATTCTAGACCGCCGTCGCGTCGCCGGGACCGAGCACAAGACCGATAGCAGGGCCGAGCGCAGCAATCACAGCGCCAACAGTAAATACTTTGGATATCCGCACCATAGGGGCCCCCTCGCCGCCGATAATATTTGACCAAGTTTAACGCCAATGCGCCCTAAGCGCTAACATTGCCATTAAAACGCGGCTAGCTGACGAATACCTTGCCTCAAAGGCCGAAATCTCCCACATCTATTCCATGCCCGATGGACGCGAAGCGATCACAGTAAGAGTTGCCGGAAGCTTGGCCGAGGTTGATGCGGCCGGTTGGGATGCCTGCGCCGGCACCGAAAGCCCATTTGTTCGTCATGCCTTTCTGTCCGCCCTTGAAGACAGTGGATCCGCCACTGCCGAGACCGGCTGGGCGGCGCAGCATTTGGTGATCGAAGATGAGGCAGGTGGGTATCTGGCAGTCGCGCCGATGTATTTGAAGAACCACTCCTACGGCGAGTATGTGTTCGACTGGGGCTGGGCCGAGGCCTATGAACGGGCCGGTGGCCGGTATTATCCGAAGCTCATTTGCGCGGTTCCATTCACACCTGCCCAGGGCCCCCGGCTGATGGTCAGACCCGGCACTTCCACCGACCAGACCGAGCACCTCCAGGCGACATTGGCGAGCGCCATGGTGCAGGTCGCCGAGCGGATGAAGGTTTCTTCCGTGCATATCAATTTCCCAAATGAGGCCGAATGGAAATTAATGGGCGACGTCGGTTATCTGCAGCGCCAGGGCCAACAATTCCATTGGGAAAACCAAGGCTATGAGACCTTCGATGATTTCCTTACCCAATTGTCATCGCGCAAGCGCAAGAACATCAAAAAGGAGCGCGCCCGCGTCAAAGAGATGCCACTCGATATTCAAGCGCTTAGGGGCGCCGAGATCACCGAGGCACACTGGGACGCATTCTATGGGTTTTACTGCAACACCACCGACCGCAAATGGGGCGAAAGCTATCTGACCCGCGAGTTTTTTTCGCTAATCGGTGAACGTTGCGGTGACGATGTGGTGTTGATCTATGGCGTGGCCGAGAGCACTCCCGTCTGCGGCGCGCTGAATTTAGTCGGCAGCGACACGCTCTACGGCCGCAATTGGGGATCCGCCGCCAACTTCAAATTCCTACATTTCGAGGTCTGTTATTACCGAGCCATCGATTTCGCCATCGAACACGGTTTGAGCCGGGTCGAGGCCGGCGCCCAGGGCCCGCACAAAATCCAACGCGGCTACCTGCCCTCCCCTACCTATTCGGCCCACTGGATCGCCGACCCCGGGCTCCGCGACGCCATTGCCCGGTTCTTGGACGACGAACGTCAGGGGATTGAGCACGAGATGACCATCAACACCCGTCATTCGCCGTTTCGCCAGGACAATGACGCGAATTGATCGATGAATATTTTAGCCGCAAATGCGTCGTCGCGGCTGGTCCCCATCCGCTCGGAATTTGCTGATACAATAATTGGCAGAAATCCAACACTCCGGTGACTCTCCGTTAACCTTTTCCGTCTAGACTTCAGCCCTTGCGACGGAGTTGAAGACAATGAGCCATTTTGAGATTTCACGGGGCACCCTCACGGTGCTCGCGACCTTGTCCATACTGATGGCATTGGTCGCCCCGAAGGCCGCCGACAGCGCCGGGCGCTGCACCCGGGTCGCCAAGCAAGGTGGTTCGGAATTCATCATCAACAACTGCCACACGTGCCGGGTCGTCAATATTCAACGCAAGCGCCGCGGCATCGCCATGCCGGTGATGCGAACCTTCAACGTCCGCGCACGATCCAAATTCCCGGTCTCTTTCAAGGGCCCGGGCATTTCCCGGATCACCAGCGAGGTCGCCTGCGAGGGAGAAAAAGGCGCGGCGCAAAACATCATCGACCCCCGGTCCCAACAGACGGCCCAGCGAAATTGCGTGTCAGTACGCCAAAGTTCATCGGGGCAAGTTGTTCTGGTTAACGGCTGCAACTCGTGCCGCGGCGCCGCCATCGAACGCTTCGCGCCCGGCGGCAAATCCATGGGCCGTCAAGCTTACAAGATGAAACCTCAATCAGTGATTCCAATCAACCCAAAAGGCGCGGTCGGGGTCAGCTATCTGGCCGATGTGGCGTGTAAATCGTGAGCCGGGCCACATAGGCCTATCGATCGTCCATGCCTAACGATACCCGCCCCTGGCTCAGCTTCGATTGTTACGACACCTTGGTTCGCTACTCCGAGAGCAAGGCCACGGCATTGGCTGCCTTGGTGCACGCCAAAGTTGGCGGTGATGAGGCCCAGGCCCTAGCGCAGGAAACCTTCGAGACCGTCGAGCGCGGCTTGCAGAAAGGTCCGTTTGCCCCGCTAAACGTCATTTTGCGTGAAAGTCTCAGGGCGGCGTTTGCTGCCGTTGGAATTAAAAGCACGCCCGACGATGAGGACACGATGATCACGGCGGTCTGCGAGGCAGAGCCTTTTGCCGATGTTGCACCCGCGCTCTGCGATCTCAACCACGATCACCGGCTGGCAATTCTCTCAAATTCGGAACCGGACATCATCCGCCACAACATTGCGCGTATCGGTGTGCCCATGGACGTCGTCGTGCTCGCCACGGAGGCCAAATGCTATAAGCCGGCGGCCGGGATGTTTGAAGCGCTGTTGGCCCGTATCAACGCGCCGGCATCGTCCGTCACCCATATCGCACAAAGTTTTTATCACGACATGCGCGCCGCCAAGGATCTGGGCTTCGGGCGGCGCATTTGGATCAACCGTTATGGACGGACCGGCGACGCGGCCTATGCACCGGATGCGGAACTGTCGGACCTTTCCGGTGTGCGCGGTGTAATAGGATAAGGACGCAGCGAATTAACTAAAATTAGTGCCGCCTGCCTAGGGCCTACGCCCAACGCCGCCAGCCTATTTGGCCAAAGCCGGCACCTGGTCGCCGCCGCGTTTCGCCGGCGGTTTAGTCTTTTTACGCTTCGCCGGCAGGTTGGAGCCGCCTTCGGGATAATCGAAGACCGGCTTGCCGTCTTCGATCTTGACGACGACAACACCACCCTTCGTCAACTTACCGAACAGCAATTCCTCGGCCAGCGGTTTTTTGATGTGTTCTTGGATGACACGGCCAAGCGGGCGGGCGCCGAACTTCGGATCATAGCCCTTCTTCGCCAGCCATTCGCGCGCACCGTCGGTCAACTCAATCATCACGTTGCGGTCTTCTAATTGGAATTCCAGTTCCATGACGAACTTATCGACAACCTTGGATACCACTTCCGATGACAGCGACGAGAACCCGATGATCGCATCCAACCGGTTGCGGAATTCCGGCGTGAACATTTTCTCGATGGCTTCCGTATCATCGCCGATGCGTTCATCACGCTCGAATCCCATGGCCGGTTTGGCCATATCCGCGGCGCCGGCATTGGTGGTCATGATCAAGATGACGTTGCGGAAATCGATGCCCTTGCCGTTGTGATCGGTGAGCTTGCCGTGGTCCATGACCTGCAACAAGATGTTGAACAGATCCGGGTGCGCCTTCTCGATCTCATCGAGCAGCAATACTGAATGCGGCTGATGATCAATGGCATCCGTCAGCAAACCGCCCTGATCAAAGCCGACGTAGCCCGGCGGCGCGCCGATCAGGCGCGAGATCGAATGGCGTTCCATGTATTCCGACATATCGAACCGCACCAGCTCCACACCCATGATGTGCGCCAATTGCTTGGCGACCTCGGTTTTGCCGACGCCGGTGGGGCCCGAGAACAGATAACTGCCGACCGGCTTTTCGGGCTCACGCAGTCCGGCGCGGGCCAGCTTGATGGCGCTGGCCAGGGCACCGATGGGCTTGTCCTGACCGAAGACCACGGTCTTCAAGTCGCGCTCCAGATTGGCCAGGGCCTTGCGGTCGTCGGTGGACACGGTTTTCGGCGGAATACGGGCGATCTTGGCGACGATTTCCTCGACATCGCGGACAGTCACGGTCTTCTTACGCCGGTTCGGCGGCAACAGCATTCTTGAGGCGCCGACCTCATCAATAACGTCCAGTGCCTTGTCCGGCAATTTGCGGTCATTGATGTAGCGTGCCGCCAACTCGACCGCGGTCTTCAGCGACTCGGCCGTATAGCGGACATTGTGGTGTTCCTCGAAATACGGCTTCAAGCCCTTCAATATCTTGATCGTGTCCTCAATGGAGGGCTCATAAACGTCGATCTTCTGGAACCGGCGGACAAGCGCCCGGTCTTTTTCGAAATAGCTCCGATATTCCTTGTACGTCGTCGACCCCATACATTTGAGCGTCCCGCCCTGCAACGCGGGCTTCAAAATGTTCGATGCATCCATGGAACCACCCGACGTCGCGCCGGCACCGATCACGGTGTGAATTTCGTCGATGAACAAGATGGCACCCGGGGTATTTTCCAACTCAACCATGACGCCCTTAAGGCGTTCCTCGAAATCACCCCGGTAGCGCGTGCCGGCCAACAGCGCGCCCATATCGAGTGCAAATATCGTCGCATCTTCCAGAACTTCCGGCACTTCACCTTCGACGATGCGCTTCGCCAGACCTTCGGCAATGGCGGTTTTGCCGACGCCCGGATCGCCCACATAGAGCGGGTTGTTTTTGTTGCGTCGGCATAGGATTTGGATGGTCCGCTCTATTTCCTCGGTGCGCCCGATCAGCGGATCAATGCGGCCTTCTCGGGCCTTGTGATTGAGATCGACACAATAGGCATCAAGCGCTTCCTGGCCTTTCTCGACAATTTTTTCATCGTCCATGTCCTCATCCGCGCCATGCACGGCATGAGACCGCGCTTCGCCCGGGACCTTGGCAATGCCGTGGGAAATGTAATTGACCGCATCCAGGCGCGACATGTCCTGCATCTGCAGGAAATAGACCGCGTGCGATTCGCGCTCAGAGAACATGGCGACCAATACATTGGCCCCGGTGACCTCTTCGCGGCCCGATGATTGCACATGAATGACGGCGCGTTGGATGACCCGTTGAAAACCGGCGGTCGGTTTGGGCTCGATGGCTGTCCCTGAGCGCATATCGTCCAGGTCCTGGTCGAGAAACTCCTCGAGTTCAGATGTCAGACGTTCCGTATCGACGCCGCACGCTTTCAACACGGCGATCGAATCCTGATCCTCGGTCAGCGATAACAGAAGATGTTCCAGCGTTGCATACTCGTGATAGCGATCCGTCGCATAGGTCAAGGCCCGGTGCAGCGTTTGTTCGAGATTGCGCGAAAGCATGTTCAGGTTTCTCCGTCGTCGTTATCGCCGCCATCTTTCTCGATGGTGCATTGCAGGGGGTGTTGGTTCTCACGCGCCAGGTCCATTACCAAATTCACCTTGGTTTCCGCGACCTCATAGGTAAAGACGCCGCAGATGCCGACGCCGCGTTGATGGACGTGCAGCATAACCTGCGTGGCGCGTTCGGGCGGCAGGCTGAAAAAGCGTTGCAGCACATAGACCACGAACTCCATCGGCGTGTAGTCATCGTTCAGCATCAACACATTGTACATGGACGGTTTTTTCGTCCGCGAACGGGTTTTCAGCGCGACGCCGGTACCGTCGCGTCCGGCCCCATCATCGCCATCGTCAATTCGCCCTGGCCTTTTCGGTGTGTCGTCTTGTCCGCTCATCTCATTCCATTCTTCTACGCCGCGCGCATTTCACGGCCCATCAACGATTCCTTCTATGATATGGGATTTTTACCGTCCAGCGAAAGGGTTAGAGCAAAATTATGCGCCGAAAGCACCGTATTATTTGGCTCACTGGTACAAATTCAGCCCCAGTCTTTAACGGCCAAAATCTAATTTTAGCACATATTGCCGGCGCTGCTGACGCGTCAACGTTCGCGGCAGCACATCCTTCAAATGCAGCACAAGACTGCCCAGGTCGGCAAATATACGCCACGTTTGTTGGTGGCCGCTTTTTGAGACGATAACGACGTGACGTCCATCGGGGCTGAAACCGGCACGGGCAAGCGCCCCTGCCGCTCCTTCAATGCGGCCGATCTCGGCACCCGTCGCCGCGTCCCATAGGCGCGCCGTACCGTCCGCGGATGCACTGACCACGCGCCGGCCATCGGCGCTGAACGCCGCGGCTGCGATCGGCGCTTGATGGCTTTTCAAGACGGCGATGACGGCGCCGTTCGCGGCATCGAGAATACGCATCGTGAGCCGGTCATCCGAAATTTGCACACGGCGTTTGCGGTCGGGACTATGAGATTGAACCAAGACCTTAACGGAGCCTGCGGATCCAAAAGCCGATACCGGTCCCCGGGTTTCCCAAAGCCTGGCCGTTCCATCGCCGGAGGCCGTCAACAGGCGGCGGCCGTCACCGCTAAAAGCGACCGAGGCAACCTCATTCCCGTGGCCGCCCAATTTCGCCAATGACGCCCCGGTCCGGGCGGTCCAAAGCCTAGCTGTATAATCACCCGACGCGCTCGCCAATCGCTTGCCATCGGGACCAAACGCCAAGGCATTCACCCACCCCGTATGGCCGCGAAGAACGGCGACTTTGGCGCCGTCCACGCCATCCCAAAGACGCACCGTATGATCACGCGACCCCGTCGCCAGACGCGTTCCATCGGGGCTGAAAGCAATGGCGCTGACCCAAGTTTCATGGCCTTTGAGAACGGCGATCTCAGCGCCTGTCGCACTGTTCCAAAGCCGCGCGGTACCGTCAGACGAAGCGGTCCCGACACGCGCCCCGTCGGGGCTGAATGCAGCGCCGGTGACGCCACTTGAATGCCCCGCGAGGACGGTGGTTTGAGTGCCCGACTTGACGTTCCAGAGCCTGGCCGTCGCGTCATCCGACGTTGTCAGGATGCGCTGTCCATCAGGGCTGAATACGGCCGATAGAACCCGCTGTTGATGGCCCTTGAGCACACCGACACGTGCCCCGGTCCGCGCGTCCCAAAGGCGCGCCGTGCCATCATGGGACGCGGTCACGAAAAGCCGCCCGTGGGGACCGAAGTCGACACCGACAACGGCGTCTTCATGACCCTTGATGACGGCAATCAATTTTCCGCTACGGCCATCCCAAAGTCTGACAAACCCATTCGACGCAACTGTCGCCGCGCGGGGTGCAATCTCGGGATTGGCGGGCCCGCCGGGGCCAAAGGCAGCGGACCAAACTTCATCGGAATGTCCTTTTAAAAATGCCGCCTCGGTGGCGTCGGCGACATGCCACAGACGGGCCGTCCGGTCTGATGATGCACTCAACACAAACTTGCCGTCGGGACTGAACCGCGCGACATGCACATCGGCAATGTGCCCGCCCAGGACGGCAACCTCGCGGTGCGAGAAATGCGCCGCGTACAGCGCGTGTTCAATGGCCGTCGCTGCCGGTATCTCCGCGCCCTCAAGATTGTCCGGCAACGCTTCGAGCGCCAGCAACGCGCCCGTCACCGCATCGCCGGCAGCGGTACGCCCACGTGATAAAGCAACCAGCTTTCGCGCCCGCTGAGTTGCCCTTTGGGCAGTATCGATTTGAGCACTTCCGGCTGATGCCCCGGGGTTGCGCTTCGCGGACTGTTCAGGATTTTGTCCGTCGGCTTGCACGGAGTCCGATACCTCCATCACCGGCTCTGGCTGACCGGCATACCAGGAATATCCAATGAAGCCGGCTGAGAATACCAACGCGGCCGCGACCTGCAGCTTCAACCGCTTCACCGCGCTGCGTCGGCGCGCATCCACGGCCCATTGTTGTGCCGTTTCGTCCGGGCCCGTCATTTCAAATTTTACCTTCAAATGCGCTTGGGGAAATCATTTGTTCGCTTTGAGAAATGCTGCGATCTCCTTGCCGGCAACAATGTTCCCCGCCCTGGATAAATGCTGGTCTTGGACATTCGCGTTCGTCGGGTGGTGAACCGGCGACATCAAATATAACAAGTGCGGATCATGCTTTGCAAAGACCGGTGTTAAATCCAACATTGGAATCTCAGCGCGCCGGCATAATTCGGTGACAAAATTCGGAAATTCGCGAAACACACGATTGCCCTTGGGCCTCACCATCTCAAAATAATCCGGGAACATCACGACCCGCACCTGGCTGCCCAAGGACCGGGCCGCGTCAACGGCAGCATGAAAATGTTGGGCATAGGATTTTTTCAGGGCGCCGAAATCCAATTTGGAAGCGCCACTGGCAGCAGTTTCGGGCGCCGCCTTTTTCGGAGTACCGGAAACGGGCTGTGGGTCAGTGGGTTTTGTCGGCGCCATCCGCGGCACACCGGCTTGTTCCAGTTCTGAAATCCCGCGGTGCACCAAAAACCAATCCTTCAATTCGCGCGCCAGCACATAAAGACCCGAATGGTGTCGGAGATACCAACGAATTTCATGCCAGGCCCCCGATGCGTCCTTGGCGAATTGCATGTTGACCTCACGCGCCCGGCCAACAGATGTACGGCTCTTCGCCAGATCGCTCAGGTCATTGGTAAACACGCTGAACAAAACCGTCTGCGGCTTTATGCGTTTGCCTTTCTCAGTCAAATACCCGCCATGATCGACAATTGTCGAACCAGGCAATCCGTTGTTCAGCACCTGGACATCGGTTGCACCATCGGCGTTTAAGATTTGCTCTGTTACATTGGTCCAAATGTCATGAGATGAGACATGCAGCCCGAAGGTAAACGAGTCACCCAATGCCAAAATGCGCCGAGCACCGGCCCGCAGGTTTTCAATATTTCGGAACCCCTGGTCATTAATGTGAACGTAGAAAGGGTGGCCCTCGATATTCATCCAGATCGCATCTTGCGAAGGAGACCAATCACCAACAGCTTGCACACTGAGGCCGCGGCGCGGTGTACCGAGATCAAGATTAGCTGGCGGTGTCCACAGCCAAATACGGGCGAAGATTTCGGCACAGAGTGCTGATACGAGGACGACCACGCCCATGGATAGTATCGTCCGGCGGCTCGGCATATAAATTTATATCCTCCTCATTGACGCTACGCCCTTATACGCCCGCGAGCCCGCACGTCTCGGGCACGAACAATTCCTCAATTTCGAGCCGGCGCGGCGCCAGGTACTGTTCGACCGAATAGCGGCACATAGCATCCAAGTCCTTGGAGTTTTCCGCGACCCCGTATGGCCAATACTCAGCCCCCATGAGCGCGCGGGTGGTCTCCCACTCGGCTTGCACCCATGGTAAGTGCAAACGCAGCGCCGATGCGGTCGCCGTCGTTTCCATCTCATCCATGGCAACGCGCCGTGCGCGGACGAACGCATCAAACGCCTGCACCGCAAGCTCCGGATTTTCAGCCAACAACGTCTTGCGAATGCCGATGACATGCATGATCGGAAACAGCCCGGTCTTGGTGAAATATTTCCGTTCTTCGGCCAATGTATCGGGGAACAAACGGCGCACCCGCGCATCACCTTCAGTATAAGCACCGGGGGTCATGGGTGAGATCATCGCATCAATTTCACCGTTCAACATGAGGCTGTTCAGTGTTGCGTCTCCGCCGATTGGCTGAACGTCCAATGTGTCGGGTAGATCAAGCGCCAAACGCTCCTTGCGCCCCGCCTTGTTGGTGCCGCCGGTTCGGTATTTGAGCGTGCGAAAATCAACGCCGTATTCATCTTGCAAAAGCCCGCGCGCCCAGAGTGCCATGGTCATTTGATATTCAGGCACGCCCACTAACCGGCCCTCTAAATCTTTCGGCGTCTCGATGCCGCTATCGGAACGCACATAAAAACCGCCATGGCGGAAAGCCCGCGACACAAACACCGGGATCGCCTGATAGGCGCACTCACCTTGGGCCAACTGCAGGATATAGCTCGACGCTGAAAGCTCAGAGATATCGAACGGCGCCTCGGTAAACGCGCGGGCAAATATATCGGTGGGGTACAGCACATGCGGGGTGATCTGCACACCGTCGATCCGGACGCGCCCATCTTGTATTGGACGCACGCGGTCGTAGTTCCAACATCCAAATGAGAGGTTCAAATTCGCCAATGCAATCTCCCCAGTTCAAACGGCACGTGGAAGATTGGCGCAGGCCATCGGGGATGGCAAACCCACGCCGACATAATTCCAATCGATATGTAGCCGTCGCTTGTAACTTCCACGGTAAGGCGATTAATTTCTGTCAGGTAGAATTCAAATCCCTACTTGCATTTCCGCGTCAGTAATCCAAAAATCTCGATCATGGGAGTGGTGGTTGTTCGGCAAAAAAGGAAAATGTCACCGAACGAAGGGAATCATAAAATTTATTATTTAATATAGGCATTCATAATATGGATAAATTACAGAACACATCATATTCTAATAAAGAAAATATAATATTTTATATTATATCAATTCCATTTTTATGTTTTTCTTTTGTAATTTATTATTTTGGCGTTATCGAAAGTTCGTCCGATCTAAGGGGCACCTCGAATAATGCCTTATTTCGACGATGGTAGAGTGAGCCGGGCTCGATGCATGCAATTTCTGCCAAAAACCATTGGTTCTCAGCGTCCCAGCGGAGCATTTCCCTGTGAGACGCCTTTCAGACAGAGTCCGCCTC
>JABJBP010000077.1 GCA_018665815.1 Rhodospirillaceae bacterium | reverse complement strand
GGTTTCAGTTTCACCGAGGCCACGCGTGCCGATTTAGCTGGCTCGGGCTCGGGCTTGGGCTCGGGCTCGGGCAGAGGTTCAGGTTCTGCCGGTGTCAATTTAACCGAAGCCGCGCGACGGGGCTTAGCTGGCTCTGGCTCTGGCTCTGGCTCTGGCTCTGGCTCTGGCTCTGGCTCTGGAATTTCTTGAGCCGCGGCCCATTGCATATCGGGCAGATTTTTGAACAACGGTTTTTCGCTGCGATCAGGAAAATCGACACGCACCCCGCCCATGGAAGTTATCGTCTCGCCATCCTCATCTTCGCGGCCAATCACCTTAACTGTCAGTCCGACCGAACTGGCGGGGCCGTCAGGCGGCACCATCGTGATCGTTGCCGGGATATCGCCTGAGAACCGCCAAACACCCGTGTCTGTTTCATCGGCACTATCAACAATGGCGCCGGCTGGCACACCTAAAACCTCGACGGTTTCAATATCATTGAACGCCGCCAATAAGTCTTTGGGAAACGGTATTTGAACGCGCTGTCGACGCTTCTTTAAATGCGATGTGTCCGGCGCAGAGCGCCAAAGCGTCCGCTCGATCCATTCCCGGTTTGAGCTTATTTCGGCGATTTCCGCTACATCACCTTCAGAATCCTCGGCGCCGTCATGATCGGAAGAGGTTCCATTTCCATCTTCGGACATGTCCGCGGCCGCCGCTAATTTTTAATTTTCCGCCGCGTTGATGCCTTTGACCAATCCATCGATCACCGCTGCGACCTCCGCCTCTTCGACACGGCACGCACCAGCGGCCGAATGACCGCCACCACCAGCGACCTCGAGCATCAAGGCGCCAATATTCGCCTTGGCGGAGCGATCAAGGATCGATTTACCGGCAGCAATCCGCACCCGGCCATCGGCGGCCGGCTCCACGCGCACAGAAACCTTACTATCAGGGTACAGCGCATAAACGAGGAACCGGTTTACCGGGATGATTTCTTCTTCATTCCGCAAATCGGTAACGACAACGACGCCGTCATGGCGCGAACACCTATTGTATTGCATCTCGGCAAATTCCGCATCGTAGCTGTAGGCCTCAACGCGTTCGAGGACATCAGGAATTTGCATAATTTCATCGATGGGATTGTGTCGGCAGTAGGTCATCAAATCGACGAAGAACTGATCATCGGGCACGGTAAATGGCTTGCTGGCCCGGCTCAATCCTGTCGCCGGGTCCACCAGAAAGTTGAGCAACGTCCAGCCTTCCGGCGCCATAATGTCTTCTTCGGAGAATTGCGCCGAGTCGGCTTGATCAACCGCCGCCATCAATTCATCGGAAATTTCAGGAAAACCTGATTTCCCGCCATAATAATCATAGACGACGCGCGCCGCTGACGGGGCATTGGGATCAATGACCAAATTGTCGCGTTCGCCAACACGCTCAATCTCGCTGACATGATGATCGAAGCATAAGTGGACACCGTCCACGTAAGGCAAGTTCGTGGCAATGTCATCCGGCTTTACCGCGACACGACCAGCCTGCATGTCGGCCGGTTCGGCAAACGCCGTGTCTTCGATTATTCCCAACTCATTGAATAACGTGCCGCAGACGATGCCATCAAAATCAGCACGCGTAATAAGCCGGTATTTCTCTTCAGACATGGATCGCAACTCCTACAAAATACGTACTCAAAAATACTCTGCGCGGACGATCTTGACAACGCCTGAACGTCATCGCGGCGATTTGATTTCCAGAACGGTCTGCATCGGCCCAAAATTGCGGTTGTCATGCACTTCGTAAACTCTCCGTCACGACGGCCCCTGGGCCCGCGAACGCTTGTTAACGTATGTGTGTTGCTTGTTTTTGGCATTGGATTCGCCAGTCCCGTTCGCGGCGGACCGCCGGAAATTCGGATTGAGGAAAACTTGGCAACGGCTATTGAAGCCTATGATGGCGGCGACTACCGGACCGCCATCACGGCGTGGACCCGGGCGGCCAACCTCGACAGTACTGATGCCATGACGTCGCTGGCTGATATGTATTTTCGCGGCGTCGGTGTCGTTGCCGATGCCGGGCGGGCATTGGCGCTATACCGAAAAGCCGCCAGCCAGGGCGATGGCGTCGCGTTGATGAACGTCGGGGATATGCATCTGAACGGCTATGGTGTCCGCCGCAGTTCCTTGGAAGCTTATTTCTGGTTTCGCCTGGCCGGGCGCGCCGGTCAGGTTTGGGCCGCTGAACAGGCCGAATTTCTTGGCCAAAATCTTACCGACAAACAGCGCCTGCAGGTTGAAGAACGGCTCTCACGAGGGATTCCAAGCCCCTGACTGGGGTCTTGGCCGGCCACCCAACGCATCAACAGAGGAACGCTTTACACGGATCACACCTATGGTAGGTTGCCGCCAGCGGAGGATTTCCAGACATGGCCGACCAAACCGAAGAAGACATCCATACCCTGAGCATTCAGATCGCCAATCAAATCATCAACATCGCCAATGCGCGCCTTGAAGATGGCATGAAAGACGACGTCGTCGCCCAAGGCTTGCGGCACGCTGCGGCCAATTTCTCCGCTTTTTCTCATCATCGCAACCAGGGCACCGACGATGATCTCGGCCCGGTCGTCGAAGATTTCATCCGGACATTTGAATACTATCTGCAGCGCCACGCAGCACCGGCCGAACAGCCGTCCCCCGGCGCCGGGCTCACGGCGCTGATCGATCAGGCCAAAAACGAAATTTGAAAGCCGCCGTTTCGCGGATCAAATATTCTTCATAATTGCGTTGGGAAAAATGGCGACCCCTACGGGATTCGAACCCACTTTCGAAACGCCACTTTCCCGCAGTTTCCTGCATGATTCAGAGCACCAAAAGCACCTGTATCGTAGCACTTTTCGTAACAGTTTCGTAGCAGCAAATACTCCGATCAACAAACAAATAACATACTATATATACGGTCTATTTGGTCGTCGATTAATACATATAGTATGGATTTATTGGCTATTTGAGCTAATGGCCTCTCTCGTCGACTTCGTGCCTAGTTCACGTGTCATAGCCCACTAGATCGACCACACAGCGATAACCATTTATGAAGCCATCCGGGGGGCTGGGGGAGGCCTTCTGCCACAGAGAAAGGTGGCTTGAGAATTTCTGCAATAAATTGTTGAAATGGAGATATCAGCCAATTGTGAGCGGCTCTGATGTTTTGCTGATCAATGTCCGGTTTCAGGGGGTTGAGCGGAAGTCGGACGTTCGTTTTTTCGGAAAGCCAAAAATGATGTCTGAATCGCCCCAGTATTACGGGCACCTCGAATAATGCCTTATTTCGACGATGGTAGAGTGAGCCGGGCTCGATGCATGCAATTTCTGCCAAAAACCATTGGTTCTCAGCGTCCCAGCGGAGCATTTCCCTGTGAGACGCCTTTCAGACAGAGTCCGCCTC
>JABJBP010000076.1 GCA_018665815.1 Rhodospirillaceae bacterium | reverse complement strand
TTCCTGGCCGGATAATGTCAATCTGGATAAGGCGCGCCGCTTGTTGTGGCCGATCAAAAAGAAATACGGCAACAAGATCAGCTGGGCAGACCTGATGATTTTGGCGGGCAACATGGCTTATGAATCCATGGGCCTCAAAACCTACGGGTTTGCTTTCGGCCGTGAAGATATCTGGCATCCCGAACAGGACATCTATTGGGGTTCTGAAAAGGAATGGCTGGCAAGTGAGCGCTATGAGGGCGACGACCGAGAAACCCTTGAAAACCCCTTGTCCGCTGTCCAGATGGGCCTGATTTACGTCAACCCGGAAGGCGTCAATGGTCAGCCTGATCCTTTGAAAACAGCCCACGACGTCCGTTTAACCTTTGCTCGCATGGCCATGGATGACGAGGAAACCGTCGCGCTCACCGCGGGCGGCCACACCGTCGGCAAAGCCCACGGCAACGGCGATGCGGCTCTGCTGGGCCCAGACCCGGAAGGCGCCGACGTCGAGGACCAAGGTTTCGGATGGTTGAACAAGACCAGCAACGGCATTGGGCCCGACACCGTATCCAGTGGCCTGGAAGGCGCTTGGACAACCAACCCGACCAAGTGGGACAACGGCTATTTCACCTGTTGTTCAACTACGATTGGGAACTCAAGAAAAGCCCTGCCGGCGCTATGCAGTGGGAGCCCGTCAATATCAAGGACGAAGACTTGCCTGTCGATTCTGGGGATTCTTCGATGAAATCCAAAGTGATGATGACGGATGCCGATATGGCGATGATCAAGGACCCGGCCTATCGGGAGATTTCGGAGCGTTTCTACAAGGACCCGGAATATTTCTCGGACGTCTTCGCCCGCGCCTGGTTCAAACTGACCCATCGCGACATGGGACCGAAATCTCGCTACGTCGGCCCCGATGTACCCAAGGAAGACTTGATCTGGCAGGATCCTATTCCGTTAGGCAACACCGACTATGACGTCGATGGCGTAAAGGCCAAGATTGCGGCCAGCGGCCTGACGGTAAGTGAAATGGTTGCGACAGCATGGGACAGTGCCCGGACTTATCGCCACTCGGACATGCGTGGCGGTGCCAATGGTGCACGAATTCGCCTAGCCCCCCAAAAAGACTGGGAGGGCAATGAGCCCGGCCGCTTGGCGAAGGTCCTGGCCGTGTTGGAGCCCATCGCGGCGGAAGCCGGTGCCAGCGTCGCCGACGTAATTGTGCTGGCGGGCAGTGTTGGTGTCGAACAGGCGGCAAATGCCGCAGGCATCACCGTCACGGTGCCGTTCGCGCCGGGTCGTGGCGATGCGATCGACGAGATGACCGACGCCGACTCTTTTGATGTGCTGGAGCCCGTCCACGATGGTTTCCGCAATTGGTTGAAGAAGGATTACGTCGTCAGCGCTGAGGAAATGATGCTGGATCGCACTCATTTGATGGGGGCTGACTGCGCATGAGATGACGGTTTTGGTTGGCGGTATGCGTGTCATGGACACCAATCACGGCGGCACCATGCATGGTGTGTTCACCGACAGCAAAGGCGCTTTGACGAACGACTTCTTCGTCAACCTGACCGACATGGCGTACAGCTGGAAACCTGCGGGTAGCGACCACTATGAGGTCCGCGACCGCAAAAGCGACGACGTCATATGGACGGCGACCCGTGTCGATCTGGTTTTCGGCTCGAACTCGATCCTCCGCGCCTATGCGGAAGTGTACGCCCAGGACGACAATAAGGAGAAGTTCGTCAAAGACTTTGTCACCGCCTGGACGAGAGTTATGAATGCTGATCGGTTCGATCTAACGTAAGAGCCAATCCGGCATAAGTAGAGATAAAGACCCCCGAGTATGTTCTCGGGGGTCTTTAATTTATGCATTCAGGTCAATGATAAGTGGTGACGATGGGTGAAACCTATCGGCGTCCGTTCGCCAATTTGACCGCGTCTGGATGGGCGCGGAGCCGTAGCATGGCAATGACACCCCATAAGGGGCCGATGGCCAGCACGGCAAAGGCATAGCGCCAGGTCCACGCGTCAATGACCAAGGGCAACAATTGGATGGTCATCATGGTGACCAGGAACCCGGTGCAGGTTTGCATGGTTAGCATGGTGCCGATGCGCTCGGGCGGCGCGAGTTCGGTGACGCTGGAGGAAAATTGCGCCGAATCGGCGACAATCGTAATGCCCCAGACGAAACAGAAGATCGTTAAAACCCAAGGATTGCCGCCGAATAGGAATCCAACGACCAATGCGCAGCTGCCGCTGATGGCCATGGCACCTGCAGTCAGTGTCGTGCGCCCCCATTTGTCGGCGAATAGGCCGCCGCCGACGCACCCGATGGCGCCGGCGATGCCGACCACGCCGAATGTCACCGTGCGGGCCCAAAAGGTCGCCGTTTCCGTGGCTAATGTCAGATGGAAACTGGCATCTAGAAAAACTCCGATCCAGGCCCACATGGCGTAGAGTTCCCACATGTGACCGAGATAACCCAAGTTCGCCAAACGCAGCGCCGGTTCACGGAATGCGGTCAGTGCAGCGCTGGGCTCGAAGGGTGGTGAGGGTTTCAGATTGGGCCCGATATCCATGAGGTTGATCAGCAAGGCGCCTAGCACGGCGGCCGCCGATCCGATGCCGACGGCAAACCGCCAGTCGACGCCGCCGAAGGCATTGAACAGGTGTGGTGCACCGGAGCCCAATGACAGCGCGCCAACCATGATGCCGATAAGCAGGCCCAAATCCCTGTCCGCCCAACTGGCGGCCATTTTCATGCCGATGGGATAAACGCCGGCCATGCAGGCTCCTGTGACAAAGCGGCAAAGCAGAACCCAATCGGACCGAGGGTCAGCAACAAGAAGGGCGGCATTGGCGGCGGCGGCGATCAGCGCGGAAATCATGAAAAACCGGCGCGGGTCGAGCCGGTCCGCCAGGCCTAGAAAGGCACTGATAAGCGTTCCGGTGACGAATCCAATCTGCACGGCACTGGTGAACCACGCGACACGGCCACCGTCCAGGCCATAAGTTGCAACCAATGAAGGGACTACTGCGGTGGTTGAAAACCAAAGTGCCAGGACAAGAACGACGGCGATAACCAGCATCGCAAGTGATCGAGATTTCATGCGGCGAAGGGCTCCTGACCGAGATGCAGCGCAACCGGCGTGTCGTTGAAACCGTCAGCCTCGCATATTGGCATCTCTTGGCAAGTCCGCGCGAATCGGATATCCTAAAGGTCAAGCCTTGGTTGCCCTTGCCAGCACCGAATGAGGGCGCTATAACCCGCCCCCTCGCTCAGGTCTCGCCCCAAATCCTGTGCGATAGCCCCAAAAAGAGGGCAATTGAGGGGAACCATCAAAGAGGTCTTAAACGATGGCAGTTGAACGTACGCTTTCGATCATTAAACCGGACGCAACCCGACGCAATCTCACCGGCAAGATCAATGCTCGGTTCGAAGATGCGGGGCTTCGAATCGTCGCTCAAAAACGCCTGCAGCTGACCAAGGAACAGGCTGAAGGGTTCTACTACGTTCACCAGGAACGCTCGTTCTTTGGTGATTTGGTCGAATTCATGACGTCGGGTCCCGTTGTCGTGCAAGTTCTGGAAGGCGAGAACGCCATTCAGGCGAACCGCGATATCATGGGCGCCACCAACCCGGCAAACGCCGACGAAGGCACGATCCGGAAGGATTTTGCGGAAAACGTTGAAGCGAACTCGGTGCATGGCTCGGATTCGCCCGAATCCGCCGCTGAAGAAATTTGCTACTATTTCGCAAAGTTGGAACTAGTCGGCTAATTTCCGCCGCACAATGATAAACTGAACGGCCGCCTTCGGGCGGCCGTTTTGTTTTGTGCGCGTCGAATTGATGCGGCGAAACCTTTGGCAGTGATGGTGTTCGACGGTTGATTTATGGCTGCCTTAAGCCGGGAATCTTATTTTGTCTGAAATTCCCACACACCGTCCCAATTCGGGCCCGGCGGGTTGGCTCTCAGATGCGCAATGCGCTCAATGAAGACACGAGGGACAGGGTCGGTGGGCGAACCCGCAAGGCAGGATTTGAACGCCGGCTCGGCTTGATCCCAATCTTGACGTCGATAGGCGGCAAGGCCGTTTGAGAACTCATCCGCGGCGGTTTGGCCTGTAAGCAATTCGAACACCCGCGTGGGTTCGCTCTTGCCTTTGACACGGATGAGGTCGAGTTCGCGGACAAATATCTCCGGCCCCGCCAGATCGCGCGTACTTTCCGACAGCATGACCCGGGTGCCGAAGAAGCCAGTCAGGCGAAATCGGAATTCCTGTCTTCCATGAGCCATGAGCTCAGAACGCCGTTGAATTCAATATTGGGGTTCAGCCCATTACTGGGGCGTCTGCCATCGGACCCGCTTAGTGACCGCCATCAACGCCATGTTCAGCAAATTCTCGACAACGGTAAACATCTATTGAATTTGATCGACCAGGTCCTTGATCTGTCGCGGATTGAATCCCGTGAAACCCCGATGTTAATCGAAGATATTTCGGTTCGGGCCATGATTGAGAATTGTGTCGCGATATCCATGCCACTCGTTCAAGACGCGAAAATTGAAATGACCGTCGAAGATTTCGGACCCAAGGACCTGGCCTGCCGCGCCGACGAAATGCAATTGCGCCAAGTTTTGCTGAACCTCCTCTCCAACGCGATTAAATATAATGTGAACTCGGGCAAAGTGACGGTGAGCGCGGCGGCACGTGACGACGGCGTTGTTCGGATCACGATTGCAGACACCGGCCATGGCATCTCGGAAGAAAACAAATCCCATTTGTTTGAGCCTTTCAATCGGCTCGGCCGAGAATCCAGCAATGTGCCCGGCACCGGTATCGGCCTTTCCATTGCCAAACGGCTGATCAAGGGCATGGGCGGTGATATCGGCGCCGACACGGAAGTCGGCAAAGGCAGCACTTTTTGGGTCGAGTTGCCGGCTGTCGAAGGGCGGTAAGGCCTGGCGTTATGGCAATGGATTAATCTGCCGTTAGGGCAGGGGGTTAATAACTGCTGCCGTCGGTGCGTCGGCACCATCAACAATTGCCTGCTGGTTCTCAATCATGACACGCCCTTCGGCAATCCAGCGCACCGCCTGTGGGTAAATAATGTGTTCTTGCACGAGGATGCGGGCCGCCAGGGTGTCGGCGTCGTCACCCGTGTGGATGGGAACGGCGGCTTGGGTGATGATCGGGCCGGTATCCATGTCAAAACGCACGTAATGCACGGTGCAGCCGGAAAACCGGGCGCCGGCGGCAATGGCGCGGGCCTGGACGTCGAGGCCTTTGAACGCGGGCAGCAATGAGGGATGGATGTTGATCATGCGATTGTGCCAATGATCGATGAATTCCTCCGATAGCAAGCGCATGAAGCCGGCCAAGCAAATCAACTCAACGCCCGCCGCCTCTATGGCCTGGGTCATTTCCAAATCAAACTCGGCGCGGCTGGGATACTTTTTGTGATCAATGACAAGCACAGGCAGACCGGCGTTTGTGGCCCGCTCAATCCCTTCGACGCCCGCGACGTTTGATATCACCAGGGCAATCTCGGCCGGATAATCCGGTGCGGCGCAGGCATCGATCAGCGCTTGCAGGTTGGAGCCGCGCCCGGAAATCAAGACTGCGAGTTTCAGTTTGCCCATAGGTCTTCCGTGTTATCGATGCGGACCTGTTCGCCGGCGCCGGGTATGGCTTCGACCCTGCCCATAACGAATACCGTTTCGCCCTCATCACGCAATATTGCCGCCAAGGCCTCAGCCTGGTCTGCGTGGCAGACAACAGCCATCCCGATGCCGCAATTAAACGTCCTGGCCATCTCAATGGGTCTGATTGCGCCGGCATCTTTTAACCAATGGAACACCGCAGGTGCGGTCCACTGTGAGGCATCAAGCCGGGCGCCGAGACCATCGGGCAATACGCGCGGTAGATTTTCCGTCAAGCCGCCGCCGGTAATGTGCGCTAGTGCGTGAACGCCGCCACTGCGAATGGCGCTGAGGCAGGATTTTACGTACATCCGGGTGGGCGACAGCAGGGCCTCGCCAAGACTTCGCGTGTTATCGAAAGGCGCCGGCTCGTCGTATTCGGCGCCGGCGTGTTCGACAACGCGGCGGACCAAGGAATACCCGTTGGAATGCAATCCATCCGAAGCCAGACCTAATACGACATCGCCAGCGGTGACATCGGCACCGGTGAGGATGGCGTCGCGCTCAACCGCACCGACGCAAAATCCGGCAAGGTCGTAGTCACCTGGCGCATACATACCCGGCATTTCCGCCGTTTCTCCGCCGATCAACGCGCACCCAGCGCGTCGGCACCCTTCGGCGATACCCTCGACGATTGCGCGGCCAGCCGCGACGTCGAGCTTACCAGTCGCGAAATAGTCCAAGAAGAAAAGGGGTTCGGCACCTTGAACCACCAAATCATTGGCGCACATGGCAACAAGGTCGATGCCGATGGTGTCATGGCGTCCGGCGGCGGTCGCGATCATTAGCTTGGTGCCGACGCCGTCAGTGCCGGCCACGAGGATCGGATCCGTGAAACCCGCCGCTTTGAGATCAAACAGCGCCCCAAACCCGCCTAGATCGGATGCCACACCGGTACGTGTGGTAGATTTGGCCAACGGACCAATGGCCTCGACCAGAGTATTGCCGGCATCGATATCGACGCCAGCGTCTTTATAACTGAGGCCGTTGTCGTTCGCTTTATTGTCGGACTCGCTAATAGCTTTTTCCTCCGGCGCCATGTGCTAAATTGTCCTGCCTTTCGGCCCGCCGGCCGGGAAATTTCCGGTGGCCCGAGGCAGCTCGAAGATAAACAAACACAGATGCTTTGCAATGACGCTCAGGCGAAATTTGAAATCAATGCGGGTGGCCCCGGGGATGCTCATTTCATCGATGGTGGGCGTTGTGTTGATGTGCGTGTCGGGCGCTGCGTTTGCAAATGTATTCGAGATCAAGGGCGTCCCCGTTGACGTTACTGCCGAGACCGCGACGAAGGCACGGGAATCCGCGCTGGCGCGGGGGCAGGATGAGGCATTTCGCCGGTTGTTGGAACGCCTGACGTTGGTTGAGGATCGCGAGCGCCTGCCTGAACTTGGCGGCGAGGATGTGACAACGTTCGTCTCGGATTTTTCCGTCTTGGGCGAAAAAACCTCGGCGGTTCGCTATCTCGCCAAGCTGAATGTACGTTTTAAACCCGCACCGATACGCCAGTTGTTGCGCTCAATGGGCGTTCGGTTCGCTGAGACACAAAGCAAACCCATTCTTGTGTTGCCGATCTATCAAACCGCACGGGGCTCGGCACTTTGGGAAGACAGTAACGATTGGCGCAATGCCTGGAACCTACGCCGGGCCAGTGAAGGTTTGGTTGAATTGGCGTTGCCGCTAGGGGATCTGGCCGATATCTCGGCGGTGAATGTCGAGCAAGCCGTGCGAGGCGATGTTGAGCGGCTGACCGGCCTGGCGGTCCGCTATAACGCCGGTGATACAATTGTCGCTTTTGCGCGGCTGGGTTTGGAAGCCGGGGCCGTACAGCGCCGGGTTGATGTTTCGGTAACCCGTTTCAGTGCCCATCGCGAGCCGGAAACCGATTTGATTGCCATGCCCCAGCTTGCGGATGAAAGCCAAGAGGCGTTATTGGTACGCGCTGCTGACGAGGTCGCGCGACGGCTTGAAGAAAACTGGAAACGTGAAAACCTGTTGACCCACGATGGACAAGGGATCAGCGCCGTTACTGTTCCCATCACCGGTCTGAAGGACTGGCTCGACGTTAAGCGGCGATTGGCTAAGGTCTCTGTCATTCGGCAGCTTGAAATTGTTTTGCTGTCCCTCGACGAGGTCCGAATCAATCTTCACTACGTGGGTGCACCTGAACAACTTCAAACCGCTCTTGGTCAGGCGGATCTGGCATTGGTCCGCGAAGATCAAGAATGGGTCCTCTATCCCGCCGGTGGATTGCCGCCGGGGAAGTCCTGAACATCACTGAGCCAAGTATTTATCAATGAACCTGCCCAACGCCATTACACTTGCTAGGCTGTTCGTCGTACCTGTTATCGTCGTGATGATTTTGGATGGCCGCATGGAGGCGGCATTTTGGTTAGCGCTTTGTGCCGCCGTGAGCGACGCGATCGATGGGATCATCGCCAAGCAGTTTAATATGGAAACGGTGCTCGGTGCCTATCTAGACCCGATCGCCGACAAGGCATTGTTGGTGTGCGCCTACATTGCCCTGGGGCATGAAGGCTATCTGCCCATGTGGTTGGTCGTCGCGGTGGTATCGCGTGATGTTTTGATTGTCGGTGGCGCGTTGCTTTTCCACACGTTGACCCAGTCGCTTGAGATGACGCCATTGATGGTCAGCAAGGTGAATACTGCTGCTCAGTTGATCCTGGCGGTCGTTGTCGTTGGATCGGAAGCTTTTGGCATCCATTCCATCGGCGTTCGGGATATGCTGGTGTATGTTGTCGGCGCGACGACCTTGGTGTCGGGGGCGACGTACGTCATTGGTTGGACTCGGCTTGCGGCCGAAATCGAAGGTAGTGATTGAGCCGCTGGGGGCTGAAGTTGATAATGATTAAGGCAAAGGAAGCTCGGATTTGACCCGTGAAAAACAGACCCTGATCTGGATTGTCGGCTTTGCAGCCGCGATGTTCCTTGTTCACCTGCTGAGCAGCATTCTTATGCCGTTTGTCGCCGGTATGGCGGTGGCATATTTTCTCGACCCGGTGGCCGATTGGCTCGAAGAAAAGAAGCTGTCGCGTGGCATTGCGACAACCGTGATCTTGTTGGCGTTCTTCATCCTGGTCGGCATTTTGCTGATGGCGTTGTTTCCGTTGCTGCAGCGCCAAATCGTCGAGTTGGTGGCTATGGTTCCGGGCATGGCCGAGAACATCCGCAATGAGGCCTTGCCTTGGCTTGAGCGGATGATCGCTGATTTACCCGCCGATACGCTTGATAATATCCGTGATGCCGCGAAGGAGTTTGCCGGGCGCGCCGTAAAGTGGGTCAGCGACGTGGTTGCCAACATTTGGAGTGGCGGGCTCGCTTTTTTCAATATGTTGTCGCTATTGGTGATTACGCCGGTGGTGGCCTTTTATTTGCTGCGCGATTGGGATCTGATTACCGCTAAGATCGATTCCTGGCTGCCCCGAGACGCCGCGCCGACAATCCGCAAGCAGTTTGCCGAAATTGATCAAACCTTGGCCGCCTTCGTGCGCGGACAATCCACCGTTTGTCTGGTCCTCGGCCTGATTTACGGTGCCGGCCTGACCGTTGCCGGCTTGAAATCAGGCCTTTTGGTTGGGCTTGGGGCCGGGTTTATTTCATTCATTCCTTATCTTGGCGCCGCAAGTGGATTGGTTGTGGGTTTGGGAATTGCCATTTTCCAATTTTCCGAATGGGCGCCGATTTTCGTTGTTGCCGCGATTTTCCTGACCGGCCAGACGCTGGAAAGTTATGTTCTGACGCCGCGTTTGGTGGGGGATCGGGTTGGCCTGCACCCCGTGTGGATTATTTTCGCGTTGTTGGCCGGTGGTGCGGTGTTCGGGTTTACAGGTGTATTGCTGGCGGTGCCAGTGGCGGCGGTTATTGGCGTGCTCACCCGGTTTGCGATCGCACGCTATTTGGATAGCCCGTTGTATCGCGGCAATACGGGCGACCCGTGAACAAACCACAGCAACTGCCTCTTGATTTTGAATTCCGGCCGGCCTTCGGTGGCGCTGACTTTCTAGTCACTGATAGCAACCGTGAAGCCGTTCAATGGATTGACCGTTGGCCTGATTGGCTGTCACCGGCGCTGGTTGTTTATGGACCGCCGGCTTCCGGGAAATCTCATCTGGCTGAAGTTTTTCGTCAAAAGTCACAAGCCAACGTTATGACACATCAAGATTTAGCCAATGATCAGCCGCGCGACCCGGCTGGCGCGGCCGGTGCCTGGATTATTGAAGATGCCGACAGATATTTGGGCGACGGGCCGCCCGAGCCCTTGTTTCACCTGTTTAACCAGATCAAGGAAGGCGGTGGCAGCCTGCTGTTGAGTGGTGTGTTGCCCCCGGCACGTTGGCTGGTGGAACTGGCGGATTTGTCGTCACGACTGAACGCGGCGCCAACAGTCGGTATCGGCACGCCGGACGACGGTTTGATTGGGGCAGTGTTGGTCAAATTGTTTGCTGATCGACAGCTTCGGGTCAGTACTGACGTTATTGAATACGCGGTCAAACGCATGGAACGCTCGCTCGCCGCCGCTAGAAAATTAGTCAAAGCGCTGGACGCATTGGCGTTGGCGGAGCGCCGCGAAATTACGGTGCCCTTGGTGCGCAGGGTATTGGCGGCAGGCGATTAACCGCCGACTTGACGCAGAGGCGCGCGGGCAGCCACAATCCGCGTCAATTCATCAATCATAAAATACGCTAGGAAGAGGATCGACGTCATGGATTTGGGCATTGCCGGAAAGAAAGCCATCGTGTGTGCGGCCAGCAAAGGGTTGGGCCGAGGATGCGCCGAATCGTTGGCTCGTGAAGGCGTCGATGTCACGATTTGTTCGCGTACGGTGGAAACATTAGAACAGGCCGCCAAAGAAATTCGCGCCCTTGGTGGCGGTGCGGTGACCGCAGTGGCTTGTGACATTACTACGGATGAAGGCCGTGCCGCCGTCCTTGAGGCGTGTCCAAACCCCGACATCCTGATCAATAATGCGGGTGGCCCACCACCCGGCGACTTCCGAGATTGGGAACGGGACGATTGGATCAAGGCAGTCGATGCCAACATGTTGACGCCGATATTTCTCATCAAGTCGGTAGTCGACGGGATGATCGAGCGCAAGTTTGGACGGATCGTCAACATTACCTCCAGCGCGGTTAAAGCGCCGATCGATATTCTGGGCCTGTCGAATGGCGCCCGAGCCGGCCTGACCGGATTCGTGGCCGGGATCGCGCGGAAAACCGTTCAGCACAACGTCACAATTAATGCCGTCCTGCCGGGCCCCTTCGATACCGACCGGTTGCGCTCAAACGTCAAGGTCATGGCTGAGAAGAACGGCATATCCTATGACGAAATGGCCGCCAAACGTGCCGCCAGCAATCCGGCCGGCCGATTTGGCACATCACATGAGTTCGGCGAACTGTGCGCCTTCGTTTGTTCGGCGCAGGCCGGATACATGACCGGTCAAAACCTGCTTCTCGATGGCGGTGCTTATCCCGGTACACTCTAGAGCGGTATACTTACTTTAGACTTGGTAAGTGCAATTGGAGATCTGACCAAGCGATCTCTCGTGACGAGTTACTCGGCAGCCTTCGCCGGTGGCACGTCACGCACTGCCAGACGGTTGCCTTCAATGGACAATGCCAGTTCGCCGGATCTTAGCCGTAGCGCGTCATCGCCGAAAATTTCACGACGCCACCCTTTTAAGGCGGCAATTTCCGCATCAGCGCCAAGGCCGGCGAGAAGGTCGATATCGGCACTGGATGCGATCAGGCGCCCGGCGACATTGGTGTCTTCGGAGACCTTCTTCAGCAACACTTTTAACAGATCGGCGATGGGCCCGATACCGCGTGGGATATCGGGCCGGGAAGGCGGTGTCGGCCAATCGGATTTTGGTAAATCCCGGCCCGTGGTCACTGCAGCCAGGATCGCCGCACCCATGGGACCGTGCGCGGCCTTTTCGCCAAGTCCCCGGGTTCGGCCAAGGGCGTCAGCGTTTTCCGGTGTGTGATGGGCGATTTCGACGAGCGTCTCGTCACGTAGAACTCGATTGCGGGGGACATCGCGACGGCGCGCCTCGATTTCACGCCAAGCCGCCAGTTCCCTGAGAACTGCCAAAAACTTCCCCTTGCCGCCGCGACCTTTGATGCGTTTGTAGACGTCAGCCGGGTCGGGCAGGTAGGTCGCGGGCTCGCGCAGCACCGTCATTTCCTCTTCGATCCACGCCGTGCGATTTTCCCGCTCGAGGCGCTGATGAAGTTTCTCGTAGGCAACTCGCAGGTGCGTAACGTCGGCTAGGGCATAGCTGATCTGACGCTCGCTCAACGGTCGGCGTGCCCAATCGGTAAATCGCGACCCTTTGTCGAGCCGGGCATTCGCTAACTTGGCGACCAATTGTTCATATCCGACCGATTCGCCGAAACCACAAACCATGGCAGCAACTTGGGTGTCGAACACAGGCACCGGTAAACGGTCCGTCAAATGCAGGAAAATTTCCAGGTCCTGTCGTGCGGCGTGGAAGACTTTGACGATACTCTCGTCGTCAAAAAGATCGTACATCGGCGTGAGATCAATGCTGTCGGCCAAAGGATCGATGGCTGCTGCTTCATCGGGGCCGCCGATTTGCACCAGACAAAGCTGCGGCCAATAGGTTTTCTCGCGCATGAATTCCGTATCGACGGTAATAAACGCTTCATTGTGAAGCGGCGCGCAGAATTCTTTTAAGGCCTGGGAATTGGTGATTAACGTCATGGTTTTCAGGTATAGCCCGAAACCGACGCGCTGTCGCGCCAGAAAGGACAATTGGGACAGAAACCCGAATCGAGTCGTTGTTTCAACGGCTTTTAGCCCGATTACCCATTGGCTCCGGACACCACGCGAACTGCTGTATCGATTTATCCACAACGATTCGCGGTGTGTGGAAACATTCCCGTTGACCACATGTGGGTATATTTACGTAAATTCATAGGCTTACGAGGGGGTAGCGATCTGACCGCTAAAAATTAAGAACGGCGGAGATGCAGCTAAAAATGCTCAAGGGGATTTGCATCTTCGGTTTTGCCGAAGACACATGAGACGAAGCGAAGACAACGGCTTTAGAGGATCAGTCCTATGAATATCTATCTCATCGCAAGTCTGGTCGTTGGCTGTGGGTTGGGTCTTTTGGGCTTGGTTGATTTGACCAAGAACAACTGACCAACTGCAGTCACAAAATAATTTCGGACGCGGGAGCCCATGGGCTTCCGTTTTCGCGCGATCATAATGTTGCGCGATGATAAAGATTAAGGATTTCCGCATGGATGAAGTCAGAGTAACGCGCCGTATGATCGACGGTGCCCCCGTCGCGCATGTGGTGATCGATCGGCGGGAAAAGCTGAACGCCTTGGACAGTGATTTGACCACAAGATTGACGACTGTGTTGAATGAACTTTCCGATGATCGTGAAATTCGTGCGGTGGTGCTTGAGGGGGCCGGGGGCAAGGCGTGGGTCGGTGGCGCCGACATTAACGAAATGGCCGGACTTGATGTGGGCAACGCCACGGCGTTTATCGAAAACCTGCATCATGCGATGGTAGCGGTGCGTGATTTCCCGGTCCCCGTCATCGCCAGCCTTGACGGGTATTGCCTTGGTGCCGGGATGGAATTGGCGGCAGCCTGCGATATGCGCCTCGCATCGACCAAAGCGCATTTTGGGATGCCTGAGACGCAAGTCGGTCTGGTATCTGTCATCGAAGCGTCATTGTTGCCGGGGTTGATGGGCCGCGGCCGTGCCGCGCGGCTTGTTCTTACCGGTGAAGTGATCAATGCGCTGCGGGCGTATGAATGGGGATTTGTTGAAGAACTGGTTGAACCGGATCGCCTTGCCGCCGCGGTCGATGCCGTTCTTGGTAATCTTTGCCGGGCTGGCCCTAACGCCGTGCGGGCACAAAAAAGGCTGCTAAGAGAATGGGAAACGCTGACACCTGATGACGGCGCGCTGGCCGGTGTGCCGTACTTCGAACGTGGTTATGAAACCGGTGAGCCTCAGGAGATGTTGGCGCGATTTGCGAAGCGCCCGAAATCCTAAATTCTTTAGTTGAACTGATGGATGGATGAAAAAGTTCGTGAGCTGCCAGTTAGCGAATTTGCGATCTTTTATAGGCGTAATCTGCGGCCGCGCGCGATAGGCACTTGATCGTTTCGACGCGCTGCTGGGTCTGATCCACGTATATTTTCAATGAATCGCCGACCAACGTTTCCCCGGTTTTCGTTTTGATTCCGGAATTCCGATCAAGAATATCACGCAGTTTATTCAGGCGATTTGTCCACGATTTGATATAAGGCATCCAGTCGCCAGTGTGGCGACGGTTCACGTAGCGGACGATATCCGTGTGTTTTTTGACACGCCACCACGCGACGTCGGGTAACGGCGGACACTTGGCCTTGAAAACCCAAGAATAACTGGTGGCGGCCAGTGGTCGGTCACCTTCCGCTTCCGGCGCGACGGCTGGGGCTTTCGGGTCGGCATGCACAAGCTGTGTTTCAGGCGATTCTGAGGGTTGCGCGGTAACTGTTCGTGACAAAGAAGGCTGTGGTGGTTCTGGTTTCTGTGTTTCCGACGCCGGAACTTGGCCAGATTGTGTAGCTGACTGTCCGGCTGACTGGCGGGCCGGGTTGGCGGGCGGTGTAAGGGCCCGTGCGTGCCGCTTTCGGCGCGACTGTATCTTGCGCTGTATCACCGCCATTCAATAGGAACCAAGTCGCGCCGCTACCGGCGGCCAAGAACAACACAGCAGCGACGCCGATAAGCGCAAAATTCAGGCCTGTCTTGGATGTCGCTGCCGCGGCGGGCTCGAGAACGCGCCGATCTTTCTCGGGTTGGCGACGGTCGCCTTGGCGTTTTTTGCGTTTGCCGTTATCGGGTGGGTTCTGTGCAATAACCGGGGGCGCAGAACTTTGTGTTGCGGCGGCCAGCGCCGCCGCCGCCGACAGTGTGGCGCTGGGTACTTTGCCAGAGCGTTCCAGCAAATTGCGCATCCGTAGAAGCAGTTCCCTTGGATCGCAAGGTTTGGTCAGATAATCATCCGCGCCGAGGCCCAATGCCATGATCCTGTCATCCTCGCCCTGACGGCCAGTGAGGACGATGATTGGGACATTCGAATGCTCGCGTACTTGCTGCGCACGGCTCAGCCCATCTCCATCGGGCAGACCTAAATCCAACAAAATTAAGTCTACGGCCTGGCTCTCGACGGTTTCGATAATCTCCGCGCCTTGGCTGAGCGGAGTCGCACGATATCCGGCCTGTTCCAGATGGAAGACCAGGAATTTCTGTAGAATCTGCTCATCCTCGACAACAAGGACATGTGGAATAGCGGTCGGTTCATTCATGGTATCAAATATGCGCTGCGCAGCAATTTCAGCAAGTTTGAGAAGAAATAGGCTCAACAAGCTGATCGAAACCTTACCGCCGGCCTTTATTGTGTCAATGGGCTTTCGAGGCCGGCGCACCACAGTGGCCAATTATTTGATGGCTGGAACGCCTGCCATGCCGAAGATACCGCCAAAGCGGCCTTTGCGGCGGTCTTGGAAGTATGACCTCAGGCGGCGATTATCCGTCTAATATTCGGCTAAATCTTCGATTGTTGTTCGGTGCATATGGCGAGGGCTGTTGTCACCGTAATCATCGACGGCCCGGTGCACGAGGGCGCGATTGTCCCATAAGACGGCGTCGCCGTTCTGCCAACGGTGGCGCAGGACGGTTTGCGGGCGGCTCATGTGGTCGCAGAGGAAAGCCAATAGGTTGGTGCTTTCGCTGGCTGATAATTCGTTGATCTTGACGGTGAACCCTTCATTGACGAACAGGCATTTGCGCCCTGATTCGGGATGCGTGCGGACTATCGGATGATTGACTGGTGGGCGTTCGTCCAATGGGTCTCCCTTGCGAGCCGCTGGGTTAGATCCGCCTCGGAACGCGTGGGCGAAATGATGTTCGGCAGTTAGACCGTCCAGAAATTCCTGCATCGCCGGCGACAACGTCTCATAGGCATTGGCGGTGCTGGCAAATAGCGTGTCGCCGCCGCATTCGGGCACCTGGACGCCGTACAAGACCGAGCCCAGCGAAGGGCGGGGTTCGTAGGTCAGATCGGAATGCCAATATTGGCCAGCGTAGGCGCGGCCCTTCGGCTTGCCGTCTTCGGTGAGGTTGGAAACCTTGTAGATCTCCGGCTGATCTTCGATCAACGCTTCTTTTAAGACGTGTATCATCAGTGGGCCGAACCGGCGACTGAATTCGACTTGCGCCTTCGGCGACAAATCTTGATCGCGGAACACCAACAAGGAATGGGTGACAAGCGCGTCATGAACAGCATCGAAATCGGCATTGGATAATGGTGCCGACAGATCGACGCCGGAAATTTCAGCGCCGAGAGCCGGCGTGATGGGGGTGATTTTCAATGTCATGTCGCACAATTTAATTGCATGGCTGCCATGGTGCAACAGCCTGGCGAGGCTGGAGGTAAGCCTTACAGGAACAGATCCATCAAGCAGTCATCGGCGAGTGGCTGGACGGGGCTGAAGTTCCGGTGGTGTTTGTGGTCAGGCCGCTGCAACTTGATCTGACGGTTGGTAACCGGGTTCAGGATAAGCGAAAAGATCGCCCGGTCCCAAGGTGATAAATTGGGGGGTGAGCCATGTACCAAGGTATCGACAAAAATTAACCCTGTGCCGGCCTTGCCCTTGGCCGCGACGATGCCGTGCTTTTCCACCAGTTCCGAAACCGTCGGGCGATCCACGACCCAAAGTGGATAGCTGGTTGTCGATGTATCAAGGGTCGCCGGCGCGGCGCCGTATTTATGAGAGCCCGGAATGAACCACAGCGGACCATTGAATTCGACCACATCATCCAAGAACACATGCAGATTGAGAGCGAGAGGTGCTGTCACACCGTCCTCGCCGTGGTGGGTGGCGAAATCGTAGTGCCATTGCCAAACTTCGCCGCTGAATGCGGCTTTGACGTTAACTTTGACCTGCTGAACATAAAGCTCGGGCCCCCGCAACTGCGTGGCGGGTTCGACAAAGCGGGGATGGCGGACCAACCGGGCGAACACTTCATCGCGGAGATGCAATCCCATGGCTGTGCGGACCGCGCCGGTATCTTTCTCTATGATATTGGCGTCCGAGTTGTCGCCGAATAATCTGGGAAGCGGCGCGCGAATCCGGGCGACCTCTTCGGTGGAAAACAAATCCGGCAGCACCAAGAAACCTTGGTCTTCAATTTCGGCGCACTGGCTTTCCGTTAATTTCATCGATCGTCCAAGCCTCAGCCGTTATTGAAACGCTGGTCGTGTTCACGCAGACAAGTGCGCAACAGGGGCCGCTTCTCTTGTGATCGTGCAATTTTACCCGCCTAGCTGCCCGGCGCCAATGGGCGAGTAGAATATTTGGCGGCTCAAAATTCCAGATCAATCACCGGCGCGTGCTGCTGCGCGCCATAGACATCGGAATCCAATGGCCCGCCAGACCGATGCAGTCGGGGAAGGGTCACCTTAATGGCCAGCGCCTGACGGTAAGGAATGACCGCAACCTCATTGTCGGAAACGCTATAAAGTTTGGCCATGGCTCGGGCGTCCAACACGCCGGACGCCAGCACCTTCTCATAGGTTTCTGCGTCGCCGAAAATGACATCGATGGTCAACAACAACGGCCCGGCGTTCTTCGAGCGGATGACCTTGGCGACGTCACCCAGTCGGGTTTTGGCATTCATGTGACGTCCTCTATGGAGATGGTGAACGGCTCAAGTGGATCATCCAATTCGACCGTGTGCCAAATATTGAAATCGAAAACCTCCCCGACTGACACGTCCGATGGCGAGAAAGGAAATGCCAAATTGCCGGAAATACAAAGCCGGCCCGGAAAATCGGTATGCAACAATGAATATCGAACCTTGGCCAATACCGCGCGGCTGTTTTCTTCGGTGTCCGCGATCACATCGGCGACGACACAAAGCTCGTTCGGTGGCGCCATATCTGGGGCACTTTCGCGCGACCCCATGACCGCGTGTTGACCATAGATCCGGAAATTCAGGGTAAAACAATCGGGGTCGATGCCGATGGCGCACAAATCATTGGTCGCGCGTTCACGGCAGGCTTCGGTGAATTCCTGGAACTGCGGGATCAAAATGGGGTCACGGACACCGGCCACAAAGACCGATCGGAAACCCATGCGCTGAACGCCTTCCAGCTTGACCGTATACACATCTGCCGGGCGGAACCGGCTGCCGCTGACGCGGACCGTGCGTTCGTTGATTTGTTCAAACTCCGCATTGGCGGAATCAAGAACGCCCGAGGGTCCTTTAAGCTCGCTTGGAGACGGGTTTTCGTAAAGTGTGTGGGCGGCGACCCGGGTTCGGGTGCAGCGTTTGTCCGGATGGCCCGGTTCAACCTCGAAATATCCATCCCCCAAGAACCCGACGATGCTGTCTTGGCCGGATCGGGGCTCAACCACTTGGGCGCCGCATTCGATGATCTTACCCAGGTGCCAGGCAAGCCCGGCGTCATGTCCCTTCATCAGCGGCAGGGCGGCGTAGATGGCTGCATCTGAGCATCGTCCGGCGATGATCACCTCGGCGCCGTCATCCAACGCGGCTTGCAGTGGCTCAACGCCCATCATGGCGACTGGCGTCGATGGTTTCATCGGTTAAATCGGCAATGGGCCCCAGCGGCGCTGTTTTCCCGGCAGCCGTCTTGGCCTTCAAGAATGCCTTTGTCGGTTCCGCGCCGATCGTCGCCAACCGGAATGACAGATCTTTTTCATGGGCGATTTCAAGCGCCATATCGCGGGTCCAGGCGAATTGCGGGTCTGCGCCACCGCCCCCCGCCGAGCCAATAATCAACGGGACTTTGTTGTGGACGGCGCCTTCCAGCATCAAGGCAAGATCGCGCCGCGCCGCTTGCGCCGAGACAAATGGAGTGGCCGTGCCGAGATGATAGGGACCCGGGTCCATGGAACCCGCGTCGCAGCCAACCATTTCGACGCCAAGATCAAGACCGCGCCGAAAGGCCTCTTCACTGAAGCCGTAACCCATAATTCCGGAAGCCGCCATAATTCGCATAATATGGTTCGCCCAATTGTTTTCGATGCGATTCAGTGTAGGAAATTCAAAGGTGGTGGAAAGTCCTGAATTCGCCTATATCGTGGCAGGTCAGGAAACAGCATCATAAGCGGCGCCTTTATGCTCGAAAAACCATTGGACTTGGCCGATCTGACGGCACCCTTGTTGGAGGTGTTGGCGTACTGGCGCGCGCACGGCGGGGAGAGACTTGAATGCAGTTGGATTGATTTCGATTTGATTGAGCTACCGGCATGGTCGCCATTCATGGCTGTGACTTGACCGGATTGACAACATCGGCGCTCGAGCCCGAAGAATTGAGGGGCGTCGTCCAGAAGAATCACGCCGATACGATGGCCAGCTGTGCACCCAGCGCGTCCATATATGGATTTCAACGGCACGGCGGCTTTGATCATCATCAAAATATCTTGCGATTGCCGTTGTCCGAGGACGGCAAATCCGTCAGCCACATCGTGGCCATTATTGATCTCACGGTCGAAGGCCGAGCGTTTTTCTATGAACGACAAAGAGTCGTAAGCAGCTAGACTTTCAATTCATTTAGCCGCCGCGAGACTCTCGATTTAGGCCGCGAGAATCTTCTCGACAAGTTCCTGCACGTGCAGCGCATCACGGAAGGTTGCCATGGTGTGCTCATTACCCGCCAGAAACTGACCGAGATTCGCCATCTGCAGCCGGTAGCCTTCCTGGCGGGGGTCGGCGATATTGGTCAGCTGATCTGTCCAGCCATCGCCAGTGCTGGCCTGCAGTCGATTCCAATCATACAGCCGGTAGGCGCTGTTCGTTCCCCAGACGGTGAAATCAACACGGTCGGCGCCGCTGGCATCAATGCCACCCGTGCCGCCGGCGAAGGTGACGGGGATACCTCTGCAATTCAACAAGGCGAGCGCATGGGTTTCCGCGGATACGGCGTCATCGGGATATCGGTTGATGGCGTTTATCAGTGTCGCCGGGCCAAACAGCTTTTCGCTCAGGTAGGCATAATGTGAAAACGTTTCACGCACGAACCCACCCTGGGCGCGCTCGCTCAACCATGCCGCCGGTTCCTGCCAATCGCGTGGCCATTTGCAAAAATGCAGGCGAATATCCACGGCTTTGACCTCGCCGATAGTGCCGTCTTTCAGGGCCGCCTCGATGGCTTGGACGGCAGCGGCGGCAGCAAATGGGAAGTTTACCGCGTTTGGCGCCTCCCGGCGTTCCGCAAGGGCTGTTAGGCCGCGGCTCTCGGCAATATCGACACCCAGCGGTTTTTCACAAAGCACAGGTTTGGCGGCCTTTATAGCGGCTTCCGCGTATTCGCGATGAAACGCCGGCGGGGTCGCGATGTAGACAAAATCGGTATCGTCCGCCGCAATGATCTCTGCCGCGCTGGCGCCAATGCGGATGCCGGGCTCCAAGGTTTTGATGCGGCCGCAAGCATCAGGGCTAGGGTCCCAACCGGCGGTAATGTCGAAATCGCCGTGATTATTCATGTTGGTGATCATTCGTGAGGCCATGACGCCAAGGCCGATCATCGCCATTCGGGGGGAGGGGTTCACAATCTTATTTCCTCAGTAGTGAATTTTATGAATGGAATGCTGAAATGGATATCATTGACGCTGGATACAATATTTCCCGTCGCCGACATGTTTTCAATCCGTTTCACACAAGGAAAGGCGGTGTGCTTTTCGGTCAACTTGTAATCCGACATAATACGCGCCGCCCTATCGGCCCCAATGAACACCCGCGTGAGGATCTATGACCGAACCACTAATTGATCTTGAGAAACTCTATGGTGAGCTGACCGTGCCGGTGATCGCCGCGCCAATGTTCATCGTCACCGTGCCCGATTTGGTAGTCGCGTGTTGTACGGCGGGGATTGTCGGCGCCTTTCCGGCGCTGAATGCGCGCGAACCCGATACGCTGGATGGCTGGTTGAGCGAGATCGAGGAGCGCTTGGCGATGGCCCGAAACGCCGGGACCTACGTTGCGCCGCACGCCGTTAATTTGATCGTACACAGGAACAATCAACGTCTTGATGAGGACCTTGCGACTGTCGTTGATCACCGCGTTCCACTGGTCATCACCAGTGTTGGTAAGCCCGGTGACATCGCTGATGCCGTCCATGGCTATGGCGGCACCTTGTTCCACGATGTCACCAACGTCCGTCACGCCCAAAAGGCACTGGAATCCCGCGCTGATGGATTGATCTTGGTTTGTGCCGGTGCTGGTGGCCATGCTGGCACGACCAATCCTTTCGCCTTGGTGCCGGAAGTCCGTAGTTTCTTCGACGGGCCGGTGATTTTGTCCGGGTGCATTTCCGACGGTCGATCCATCCGTGCCGCCCAAACACTTGGAGCTGATCTCGCCTATTTAGGCACGCGGTTTATCGCCACCGAAGAAGCCAATGCGCCGCCGCTGTATAAGGAAACGATCCTAGATTCGGGCGCCGCGGACATCACCTATACGCCGGAGTTTTCGGGAATTCCCGGCAGCTACCTGACAAAAAGCATCGTCAATGCAGGCCTAGACCCGGCAGACTTACTGTTGCCCGGTCAGTCGGCCAACCGGGAGTACAGATCGGGACAAGACAAGCCCAAAGCCTGGAGCACCATTTGGGGGGCCGGGCAGGGCGTCGGCACAATTTCCGAGGTGCTGCCGGCGGTGGAACTTGCCCAGCGTTTGAAGGCGGAATACGAAGCGGCGGCCTGAACAGCTGAACGGGCAAGAGATTGCATCTTCACTTCCGAGGCGGTGGGCGGATCATCAAAATCAACGGCAGTACCGCCAAGCACATCATCGTATAAAGCCCGAAGGCGTTGAGAAATCCGATCATCTGTGCCTGATCGGTCAGCAGGTCGTTGAGCCGTGCCAAATCACCGAGCTTGTCCAACTCCATGCCGGTGATATTGGAGAAACGATGGAAGGCTTCGTTGAACGGTGTGATGTATTCGCGAAGCGCCCCGTAATTCATGGTCTGGGTGCGGATCACCGTGGTTACGCTGAGCGATATGAAGATCGAACTGCCGACATTTCGAAGCAGGTGATAGACGGCTGATGTCTCGGCCATGTGCGCTGTTTCGACATTGGCGAATGTGGATACCGTCAATGGCACCCAGATCAATCCGACGGCTAAGCCTTGCATGCAGCTGGTCGTCATCACGTCGATCGCTGCTACATCGGCATTAAAGTTCCACATGATCCAGCCCGACCAGGCTTGCAGCAGAAAGCCCATGGAGACGCCGACCCTGGGGTCCAGTTTGCCAATCCAGGCCGCCACGAAAAAGCCAACGACGGCGCCCGACCCGCGTCCAGCAATCAATATACCAATGATCGAGTCGGGATAGCCGCCGAGTTCCTTGAGCATCGGCGGCAGCATCACCATGGGGGTGAAGTTGAGCATTCCATAAATGGTGACGATCATCAGGCCGAGTGTGTAATTCCAGTTCGCCAGATGCCGGAAATCCAGAAGCGGCGTGCGCGCCAGCAAGCTATGGGCGATGAATATGCCAAAGGCCATGAGGCCGATGACGACCTCGGTGACAATTTCAAACGAGTCCAACCAGTCCAGACGTTGGCCACGATCCAATATCAATTGCAGGCAACCCAGGCCGACGGCAAGTGCGACAAAGCCGAACCATGTAAAGCGGACCTTCATCTCGCGGCCCCGGTCGGGCAACAATGCCCACAGTCCGATCCATGCGGCGAGAGCCATCGGGCCAATCATGAAGAATACCCAGCGCCAATCGTAGATTTCGCTGAGATAGCCACCATAAATCGGGCCGATGATTGGGCCGATGACGACACCCATCCCAAAAATCGAGGTCGCGAGGCGGTGTTGATGGCGGGGAAACACGCTCAGCGTCACCGCCTGGGTCAACGGGACCAATGGCGCCCCGAAGCCGCCCTGGAGAATCCGGAAGAGAACCAATGTTTCGAGTGATGTCGCCAGGCCACACAATACGCTGGAAATTCCAAAGGCGGCGAGGCTAAACAGCATCACGCGGCGCCATCCGAACCGTCCGGCCAGCCATCCGGAAATTGGTGTGACGACCGCCGTCGCCAGGATGTTGTAGGTCATTGCCCACGATATTTGGTCCGGCGATGCGGAAAGACTGCCTTGAATTTGCGGCAGTACAACACTGACCACTAACAAGGTCATCGAATACAGTGTCGCCGTCGAGACGACCATGCCCAATAACAACCAGCGTTGTTTGGCTGTTGGGGCGGCGGCGTTATCGATGGCGGCTGTCGTCATTGGGGCACGGATTTGAAAATTTTCATCACCCTTGAAGTTCTATGATTTGCGCATACGGACGGCAAGCGAACGCTGACGATTCGTGCTTGGCGCGGCTTAGACGTTGAATTGATGGTTGGAAACTGGAAGCGATCATAATAAAAGCAATTTCAGGCTTTGCGCCGGTTCGCAATCATGTGAATATCACAGTCGAATCAATTGTATTCGTCCGGCCAATTTGCGCCGACGGGCACGGCGTCCAAATATCAGGCGGGGGAAATAATGATAAGCGAGCGCGGTCATAAAAATTAACATCGTCATTCATCCGGACACACCGAAGGGCTCCGCCGAGCCGGTGATGGAAAAGCTGCGTGATATCGGATTTGAAGAAAGCACCGATGCGGATGGCGCGGCGACCATGAATTTTGATGGTGACATCGGCGTCAACGATTTGGCCTATGCCGCCGCAATGGCGAAAAGTCTGCTCAGCGGACGTAAGTGACGCCGACGGGCGACATCAAGCCACTATAAATATTCAATCGATTGAATTTTCTACTTCGGATGGGGGCGTGCCCGTTTCGCGCGCCGGCGCCATTACTCCGTTTCGCGCGCCTGCGTCACGACCATCCGACCGTTGCCGCCGACGGACAGCGTTGTCATTCCAATGACGGTGACGTTAACCGCGCTGGTCGTGTCCGCTTCGAGCACATCGCCGACAAACACCGGGTCGCCGGGATTGATCGATTTCGGCTTGCCGTCATCGCGATAGACGACGACACGGCCTTCGCTGGGGCCGATGAAACCGGCAGGTGCTGCCATGGTAGCGCACTGGATGTCGGTGGCGGCGCGGCTCAGTCTCGATTTCATGTTCTGCATCATGGCGTTCATGGGCTTGTGTCCGTTTCCGTTCCAGGGATGAGGCCCCCTTATATCTGCGGGGAAGTGCGATTTTTCGCTTGTCCTCATTCATAATTATGGAAGGGTCGGGTTACTTTTTGATTAAATAAGAAGGTTAACGGATACTAACCTTATCGAGCTAAAATGCCGGAAATCTGGGGTAGGTGGATGAGATGTCTTTGAATATAACGGCGCTAACACCGGTTTTTTGTGCTGAGGTGTCCGGGGTCGATCTCCGCTTGCCTCTTGAAGATGCCATTTTTGATGAAATCCGCGAGGTCTTGGACGCCTATTCCATATTGATCATTCCCGGTGAGCCGCTTGATGACGATCAGCAAGTGGCGTTCAGCGAACGATTTGGGCCGCTTGAGAGGACGCTTGGCGCTAATCCCGCCAGCGGTACGGCGTTTGCCCGTCAATCCAATTTGGATATGAAATCCGGCGATATTATTCCGACCGATGATAAGCGGATGCATTATCAACAGGCCAATATGCTTTGGCACGCCGACAGTTCTTACAAACCCATGCCGTCATTATGTTCGGTTTTATCGGCACGCGAAGTGCCACCGGACGGCGGGGCGACGGAATTCGCATCGACACGGGCTGCCTATGAAAGCTTGTCAGATGCCGCTAAATCAAAAATTGATGACGCCGTTGTGGAACATGACATTGTTTATTCCCGTGGCCTTGTAGGGTTTGAATTTCCAAAGGAAATCGGTGACGCCAATCCGCCGGCCCGTCACCCTTTGGTTCAAACAAACCCGGTGACCGGGCGAAAATCGGTGCTGATCGGTGCCCATGCCAAACGTATCATCGGTTGGTCCGACGACGAAAGCCGCGCGATGCTTGATGATCTGCTGGAGCGCGCGGCGGCGCCTGAAAACGCCTACAGCCATGCCTGGCGAAATGGCGATGTGGTGATTTGGGACAACCGGGCCGCGTTGCATCGCGCCACGCCGTACGATCACACCCGTCACCGCCGCCTCATGCAGCGTACGACGATTGGCAATCCAGCTGTCATCGAAACCTATGGGGCCTATCCGGCTATTGCCGAAGCGTGAACTGGGAATTCGGGCTGGGGGTCAGCCTGTAATGTCGATACCGGTTGCGTGTGGAGGTGCGGGGTGTTCGGGATCGGCTTTTCGCGTCCGGGTCACCACCAGCCGGCCATTGCCATCCACCGACAAAGTCGTCATGCCGGTGAATGTCACATCAACGGTGCCTGAGGTTTCTGATTCCAAAACGTCGCCGACGTAAACCGGATCACCGGTCTTCAAGGGCTGGGGGATGCCGTCGTCACGGTAAACCATGACCCGGCCGTGTTTCGGACCGATGAAGCCGGCGGGTTCTTCGCCGGGCTTGCGATTGGTGGAGCCCGTTGCCGAGCCGCCGTATGTGGATGATGCGTTCATGACTCTTGAGTAGGCGCTATTGCCGCCAAAAGCGGTGACGAGGGTCACAGGTCAACAGAATTAATTCTAAGTTATTGAAAATACACAAATAAATGACTAGTCGTCGGAGAGCCTTTCTGCCCTGAAAGTGCATGGTTACGAATAGTTGTCTTAGGATTTCGAACCCGATTCGCTGCTGTTTGGATAAGCTGTTCGCTAATTGGCGCCGGTCCGAACGGTTTACAGTTCCGGCGGCAGCGACGAATATGAGACTTTCTAATATTCAATCCTGATAGCCCATGCGCGCGATGGGGTGCAGTTTGGCGATGTCGATCTGGCCGTTCTCCATGATCAGGTCGTCGGCGATATGGACGCCGATGGCCTCGCCGAAAACCACGGTGTATTTATTGTTGTCGGTGGTGTTCGGCAGATCATAGGTGCCGACCAGCTTGCACTCGAAATGGATCGGACTTTCCATGATCCGCGGCGGCTTGACCAAGGTGGACGCAATGGGCGTCAGGCCGGCTTCGGCCAGCTCGTCGACGCTTTTCGCCGTCGTCGCGGACGTGTCGTTCATCGCCGCGCGGGTGTCCCAGGTCGAGAAGTTTTGCACGAACTCGCCGGTCTCCAGGATATTGCGGAGGCTGTCTTTCATGCCGTCGTCCTCAACCTGGCCGTGGCCCGACGAGAACATCACGGTCGGCGGATTGTAGGCGACGCCGTTGAAGAACGAGTAGGGCGCCAGATTGACGTTGCCGTCTCCATCGAGCGAGCTGATCCAACCAATGGGCCGGGGCACGACCAGAGAGTTGAAGGGGTTTTTCGGCAGGCCGTGGCCGTCTTTCGGTTCATAAAACATGCGTGTTCTGCATACCTGTTGTCGATACGAGCTGGTGATGGCGTAGCATCATCGGTGGTTCAGTTAAATACCCCTCTCAGTCTTTGGGGCTGCTCAAAAATTGAAATAGATGAATGTCCGCCCGAAATACAAAAGCACCGCCGAGATGGCGAACATCAAGCCCAGGACGATGGGGTTATCCGCAATCCGGTGCGCTTCTGTGTTGAACAGCCAGCGGTCTTCGCGGACGGCGAAGGTCCAGAGCGCGACGACGCCGAGATATCCCCAGGCGAAGGCGCCAAACTGCACCGCCTTGGCCGCCGGCGCCATGGTCAAGATGGCGCCCATGGTCGTGGTGAACCCGCTGAGGTCGAGATAAAACAGCGGCCACCCGAGACTGACGAGGGCGAAAGTAACAATGATCCGAAGGGCTTTCGGCCGGTTGTCCCAGAAGGCTGCGGTGAGGTGATAGAGAATGACCAGGGCCCCATGATAGGCGCCCCAGACAATGAAGTTCCAGCCCGCCCCGTGCCAGATCCCGCAGGCCACAAAGACCACAACGATGTTCAAGATATAGGCCCGATTGCCGCCGAGGCGCAGATACACATAATCACGCAGCCAGAACGACAAGGTCACATGCCATCGCCGCCAAAATTCGCGCGGCGAGGTGGACATGTAGGGCTCGTGGAAATTTCGCGGCAGATCGATGCAGAAGAATTTTCCGAGCCCGATGGCCATCAAGGAATACGACCAGAAATCGAAATAGATGATCAGGCTGTAGGCCAGGACCGAATAGAGCGCATCCAATCCGCCGCCGGCCGTGAGATCATGAAGCTCATGAAAGGAGCGCAGCACGTCGGCGAACAGAATTTTATAGGCCAAGCCCCAGGTCAGGAATTTGACCCCGCTGCGCAGATCGGGCGTCAACCTGGGCTCGCCGGCGATGCGGTCCAATTGGCCGGAGATTTGTTCGAAGCGCAGGATCGGCCCGGCGATCAGTTGCGGAAAGAAGCTGATGAAGGTGGCGAACTTGATCGGATTTTTCTCCGGCGCCACCGTGCCGTCGCGGATATCAATCAGGTAAGATACGACCTGGAATGTGTAGAAGCTGATGCCTGCCGGCAGGACGTGCTGCAGGATGAAACCGAAGTGGCCGCGCGTCCCGGCCCCGGCGCCGACGACATCCAGGGCGAACCCCAAATATTTGAAAATAAACAGAAAACCCAGCGGCGCCGCCACGGCGCCGATGATGATCCAGAGGCTATTGTAGCGGGCAACGAGAAACGCCATCAGCGCCGACCAGACAACGGTCACCACCAGAAGCGTGAAGGCCAGGTCGCCGGAAACCCAATAAAAAAAGAACGACGACGCCAACAACACCGGCAACCGCGCGATGCGCGGCGCCACATGGAACACGACGATCACCAGCGGCAGAAACACAAACAGGAATTCCGATGTATTGAAATTCATTTCAGCTCGCCCGCCGATTTCATGAGGTCGGTGAAGTAGCGTTCGTTGGGGTGCATGTAATCACGGAAATAACGGCCGTCAGTGAAACCTCGGCGATGATCGATCACCGCCATGCCGCGCTTCGCCGCCTCGGTGACGACCTGGTTCATGAGGGTATTCTGCGGGCTTTTGCGCGGCGTCTCGAAGGTCGGGGGGGTGAAGAATATCACCCGCCGCCCCTCACCATTGCCGATCCGCGCGATATCGCCCATCAGCGACAAGACGGCAGCACTACCGCCGGGGACGGCTTTTGATTTGATCGGATCCGTGGCGATCTGGGTGGGTGATTTCTGGGGTGGGTCCGCGTTGCGGCCATCGCGATGTAGGCCTAATAGGGGCGGGCAAGAATTCTGTTTTTTCACGCCACCCTGCAGTTGGATGATCAGCCGACCGAGGAGATTGGAATGCGCATCCGCCGCCGCGCGCGGCGCAAAAGCTTTTGTCGTGGTCATGACGCCATAGTCGGGCTTGCAGGTATCGGTGAGCGCGAAAGCCAGTTTGCGCCAATCCAACCGATCGCGGATCACGTCGCCCAGCAACTGGAAAGCACGGCGCAGATTTTTGGTCGGTCGCTCGCCGCCGTGCAGCAAATAAATTTCCGGGGGCAGTTCGCGGATATATTGGGTGATATGGGTGAAGTTATCGGTGTGCGGGTTTTGCAAGGCGACCATGATGAACTTGCCGGGCAGCTTGCCCTTCGATTTCAAATGCGCCATCAGGTCGCGAATTTCCGGAAGGCCGAGATGGAGAACGCTGAAGTTGAAAAAGCCACCTTGTCCATCGCCGGCGGCGGCGGCCGAGAAGGCGCCGATGGCGTGGCTGCCGAATGCGCCGATATTGGGCGCGGCATTTTTCAGGGCATGATCTACCTTCAGCCCGGTGACGTAGTGTGGTTGGACCTGGTTAATCACCACCAATTGTTTGGCGTTCATTGCCGAGAAATCAATACCATCCGGATACGGATTAGCGGTGCGCCCGGTGATCCAAACCACCCACCCCAAAGCGAGCCCCAGGGTCATCGCAAACAGCAATAAAAACGCTAAGAGGTGCCGGCCGCTCAAGAGCGGTGGGCCGGCGGGAATTTGCAACTGCTCGTCCAGATTTCTCGACACGTTGCTCACCCGGGCGCTCCATTGGTGGCTCTTGAAAACTGGCTGAAAAGTAACCGAAGAGAATGTCCCATAAAATGTTTTAAGCCTACATTTCCCAAGTGATCTTCAAACTTGGCATGAGTATACAAAATCACACCATTTCTCAAAAAGTTGTTTTCTGCAATCGCTCGACACCTCCGATTTTGACGCATTAGCGGCGTTCTGCATGCTATTTCTTGGTA
>JABJBP010000075.1 GCA_018665815.1 Rhodospirillaceae bacterium | reverse complement strand
CGGTGGTGCAGCAGGTGCTGTGTCGCGTGACCCGTCTTGGATCAAGGGTGGCATTGGCTACATTGCCAAAATCTTCAGCCTTGGACCGACGCACTTCCACTTCGCGTACCATGAGAACGAAGATGTAGCGACTGCTGGTAACGAACTCACCACAGTCTACGTCACCGCGCTGCAGAAATTCAGCTCGGTCGGTGCCGACGCCGGTATCGTTTATGCGAATTACTCGCTGGATGACACCGCAGCTACCACCTATGACGACATTACCGCCGTTTACTTCCAAACGAGGTTGAACTTCTAAGGAAGAACGTCATCGGCCTTGGCGGTCCTCGGACTACCTGGCCAACGGAACCGGGGCTCGAAAGAGCCCCGGTTTTCGTTTATGTGAAGGGTAACAATGCACCTCATTTGAAGTCGCAGTCTATTCGGAGCCTGATGAACCGATGAACCGCCGCCAACGCCGCCGTGACGCTAAGGCCAAGAAAGCCCCGCGCAAGCGAAACGCAACGCCGGCAATCAATGCCATGATGCGCGGGTTGGAACTGGTGAATGCCGGCAATTTGGATGGCGCAGCCGCAGCGTTTCAAGAGGCAACGAAAGCCGATGCCGCTCAGTTTGCCGCCTGGGCAAATCTTGGCAGTGTCGAACTTGAGCGCGGAAATCCCCTGGCTGCGGAAACGGCTTTTGCTCGCGCCCTTGAGCTTGATGTTCGATCGGTACCGGTTATCAGCAACCTTGCCAATTTGAAAATGCAGTTAGACGCGCGCGCCGAAGCCGAAGTCCTTTACCGCCGCGCGCTTGTCGAAGCGCCTGACGATGGCGAGCTTTACTACGATCTATCGCGGATCAAAAAGTTTACCGCAGATGACCCTGATTTAGCGGCCATGGAAAGCGCAGACAGCCGTTCCCAATCCAGTGGCCCTAGCCGAATGTATCTTCATTTTGCACTGGGCAAGGCTTATGAAGACATTGGAAATTTTGAGAAATCCATAAAACACTATTTAGACGCCAACACACACAAACGTGCCACCTTGGCTTTTGACATCAACACCGAAGAAGACTTAGCCCAACAGTTGATTGCGACATTCCCATCGAGTGTGTTTTTACCCGGTTGTGGAAACATGGAGCCCGAAGCCAATCCCATTTTCGTCCTTGGTATGCCGCGATCCGGGACTTCATTAGTTGAACAAATTCTGGCATCGCATTCCGATGTTTTTGGTGCTGGCGAAGTCAACTTCATGAGAGATTCCATCGCGTCGGTGTTTTCCACCCATCAACTTGATTTCCCAACGAGTGCCGGCAACTTAGACGCATCGGCACAGATGGCTCTCGGGTTGGATTATATGACCCGATTGCGGACAGTTGCACCGGTGGCGAAACGGATCACCGACAAGATGCCCCGCAATGTCTACTTTATTGGGTTGATTGCAATGGCCCTACCAAATGCGAAAATCATCCATTGCCGCCGCTCTGCCCTCGATACGTGCTTGTCTTGTTTCACCATTCATTTTCCGCACGGTCAGGAATTTTCTTATGACCTCAAGGAGTTAGGACGGTATTATCGCGCCTACGCGGGATTGATGGAACATTGGCAAAGGGCACTGCCCGGACGAATTTTGGATGTACGCTATGAAGACTTGGTGGTCGATCCGGAAGCTCAAATCCGGCGCCTGACCAATCATTGCGATCTTTCGTGGGAAGAGGCTGTGTTAAATTTTGACAAAACCGAAAGGCAAATTTCAACCGCCAGCGCCGCCCAGGTGCGCCAACCTGTCCACACCGGTTCCGTTGCTCGCTGGAAGCGGTTCGAGCCCGATCTCCATCCATTGATAGCCGCGCTTGGCTCTTACGCCGATGAGAATGAGGGCTGACGGTATGGCTGGAGGTCCGGGCAAACCGAAATCAGCAAACCCCCAAGTTCTTTTTGATAAGGCCCTGGCGGCCTACCAAGCCGGCGATGAGGCGAAGGCCCAACGATTGGCTAAAAAATTGACGAAAGCGGCGCCCCATGTTGCCGATGCGTGGCAACTGAAAGCGATCATATCCCTGAACGCCGGCAAGGCGGACGCCGCCGTCAAGGATTTGCGGCGCGGTCTTCGCGCCGACCCGGCGTCGTCGGCGTTGCACGATTTGCTGGGCTCTGCATTGACGGAGTCCGGTGAACACGCCGCCGCAGTCGAAAGCTTTGAGCGGGCACTTGAACGTGCGCCGAAAGATCCGGGCATTCTCAATAATCTCGGCAACGCGTTGCGCCACCTCGGCCAGTTTGACGAGGCCCGAGAACGATATCGTGAAAGTCTAGCGCAACGCCCGGACCATCCGGACACGGTTTTCAATCTCGCCAATGTCCTCATCCATTTGGAGGATTTCGAAGCCGCTGAAACCGCATTACGCGCGGCGCAGAAGATCGCCCCGAATGACCCCGAGGTCCTTCGCAACCTCGGGGTGGTGTTGATGAAAGCGCGCCGCCGCGATGAGGCAGAACATTGTTTCCAACGAATTGTAGATCTCGGTTTCGCCGATCACAGCGTCTACAACAATTTGGCTATGAGCCACCTGACTTTAGGGCGCTTCGAGCAAGCGAGAGCGCTGATCACCAAAGCGCTTGAGATGGCGCCCGACGATTCGCAAGTGCTGGTGAACGCCAGCATCATCTATTTTCTTGAAGGCTCTTGGCTGGAGGCGTGGACCGCTTATGAGGCCCGTTGGCGCCGTGACCTCAGCTCACCCCGACCTCATCGGCAACCCCTTTGGCAAGGCCAGCCGCTTGGCGGCGAAACGATCTTGGTGTGGGGCGAACAAGGTCTTGGTGACGAAATTATGTTCGCCAGCATGATCCCTGACCTGATAGCAGCCGATGTGCGCGTCATCCTCGAATGCGATTCGCGACTGGTATCATTGTTCAAGCGCGCCTTTGCGGGCATCACTTGTGTCGCCCGCGAAGACCCACCGCTAATTGATACGACCAGCGAGAATGTGACTTACCAAGTGCCGTCGGGAAATCTGGGCCGATGGTTCCGCGCCGGAGATGCCGATTTTGCGGATGGCCGTCCATTTTTAGTTGCGGACGAGGTGCGGACCCATGCGATGCGGCGGAAGTACCTGTCCGGCGATGAACATCTGCTGATTGGAATCACATGGTGCAGCCACAACCGAGATACCGGCGACGTAAAATCCATGGACCTGGAGGTCTTGTTACCGCTTTTGGAGATGCCCGGCCTGAAGTTCTTTGATTTACAATATGGTGATACCAAGGCTGAACGCGGTTCCCTTGAGGCCAGAACCGGGATAACGCTTGGCCGTGACGAAGGGATCGATCCAATGGTCGATTTTGATGGCCATACGGCGCAGGTGGCCGCCATGGACCTGGTAATTTCCATATCGAACACGACGGTTCATGCCGCCGGCGCGCTTGGAGTGCCGGTTTGGGTAATGTTGCCTACGAGTAACGACCGTCGATGGATGATGGACCGCGAAGACAGCCCTTGGTATGGGAGCGTGAAATTGTTTCGCCAAACAAAGGACGGTGACTGGCCGGGTGTTGTTCAGCGTGTGAAGAAAGATTTGCTGGGATTTATTGAATCCGCAAACGCCGACGCTTAAGTCGCTTAACTCGTATCCCGGGTCTGATCACAACGCAGCATCCGGTCTTTTTCATCGAACCATTCGTCGGCGTAATCGGTGGTCTTGAATTCTTCGAAATAAGGCCCGCCGATGGTGTAGTGGAGGTTTGAGACGTCACCCGAGGGCACGGTCTTGTCATAGGCGACCAGATGGTTCCAACGGTGTGGAATTTCACCGATCAGATCGTCTGAGTCGAGCCATTGGAAACGATGCAATTGCAGGCCTGATGCCGTGTTCACATAATCGGGCGTCAACGCCTGGCATTTGGCGCAGTTGAACAGCATGACACTTGACCAGTTTTTCTTTTCGTATTTGGTTTGCGTCGCGCCCAGAAATTTTACTTCTTCTTCGGGCACGTGGTCGTGCTTCACCACTTGGACGGCATAGGCGTCATCGCGAAGCGCCCATAGCTTCGCGATGTCATCCAAAACCAGCATGTCGCAATCCATGAATACTGCCCAGCCTTCAAAATCACACAAGTAAGGTGTCAGGAAGCGTGAAAACGAAAAATCTGTTGATTGCAGCGGGTTACGTTCGCGGGTCATCAGGCCATCCAACTGAGACAGCATGATCGGCGTTATGGACACCGGCTCGGAGGCCCGGTCGTGAATACTTTGCGACAGGACGTGAAACGCTACCGTTTCTCTGGGATCGAAACCGATAAATACGCGGATCATGGGTTGAGAGTCTCCGTATTGGACGATTGGCCAACAACGTCGGTGATTAAGAATTCCATTTGCCTCGATGCAACGTCGTGACAATTTCTTGGCCACCGGTGTTGTTGGGTCGAGGGACATCAAATGCCGCGTAATAACGGACGCCCGGGCAGGTTCGGACTTTGCGATCAAACAACTCAATCCACCATTCAGGTTGTTCGAGCGTGCAATGGGCGTTCTCACCGTTGGGAAGTGTTTTTGAGGCTGGATAGCAAGCGACATTGATGTACGCAAATTCGGTGGCGAAATCGAAAATTTCATCAATTAACCAAGGGATATCCTCTTTCGGGCAATGTTCAAGGACATCTGTCGAGACAACGCCTTCGAATTTCTCGTCTGGAAGTTTGCTAAACGGTTCGTGGCCGGGGTCATAGCAGGTGATTGAATCAACATCCCAAAAGGATTGAATGTCGGGATATTTCTGTCCCTCAGGCGTCTCAATCGTCATCGCCGAATACTGACGGCCTTTACCTGACCCGTAATCGAGAATGGTTTTCGAACCAAGAATATTGATGATCGATTGAATATTTGAAGCGTGCTTCGGTAAGCTACGGCCATCAAAGGTTTCCGCCGCTGGAATATTTTGCGCTACGGCACCGTGCTCGTGCATCTCGCGGTAATATCCCAGCAACTCTTGATATCTTGGGCTCGGGTTGTCGCGGCTGAATTCTGTCATGGCGAAAATGTTCCGTTGCTCGACGCGGACATCCTAATCGCCAAGGGGTGTAGCTCCAAGCACGATGGCCAGTTAAAACCTATATACTTTTTGGTTTTTTCGGCGCCGGTGGCACCGGTTCTTTCTTGGGGGCGTGTTTTTTCATCAATTCATCGAAGAAATTTTTCGTCTTTTTGGCCTGTTCCTCAATCCAGGGTTTCGCCTTGTCGTAGGCGACGCCGGCGTCACATGCCGCGTAAAGGCCCGAGCATTTGGCGACACAGGGCGCGCGTTTGCCGGCATCGTCCTTGTGGTCCGCATTGCAGGCCGTCTGGCACTGGTCGAATTCATGGCCGCATTGTTGTGATGTCTTGCCTTGCGCCAATGCCGGTGCGCCGATGAGAAGGGCGCCGGAAAGCACGATGCCTGGCAGGAATTTTCGAATATCTCTGATCATTCTCAGCTCCAAATCAGGCAACATATCAATTCGCGATCTCAGTGTACTTCTAATATCCGTTTGTGACTTCTTTATGGCCGGATTAGGGCTCAATTGCCACCAGCCGGCGAAACTTTCTATCTTTTTTTAGATGCCACTCCCGGCTCATGGCCTCACCACGGTTGCGGTAACGCTCGGCATAAAGAAGTTCCCATTGGCGTCCCCGGGTCGAGCGCGCGCCGGTGCCTGCGTTGTGAGCGGCGAGGCGGTTGTCGAGATCCGTTGTCCAGCCGACATACGTCCGCCGGTCGCCCGGCGGCAAACTGCCGAGGATATAAACGAAGCATCCCATCAGCCGGTGATCACCACCCAAAGCCGGTCATTCAACGGTGACGTTCTGTTGTCCAACGGGTGCGATGAACATCGTCCAACTCACTCATGTTACTCTTTTTTTTTAAGTTAGAACCACCTCGTTTTGTCAGGGTATTAGAAAACTCTAAGTCTGTGGTCCCATCGTGGATTTGGTATCCTTCAGATTTATTCTTGGGGTCATTCCATTTGTGACGGTCATTCACGATTGGATGTTTGAACCTTATCGCAAGTCGATGTGTTAGGTCATTATTCAATGTGACTGTAATTTTGTCGAGGATTGTCTGACGTCAGCGCCTATGGAACAAATTAGCCTGATTGCATAAGGGAGGATTTCTGGTTCATCGTAATGACCGATAAGGGAATGAAGATGAAACAGAAATCGTTTTGGGGCGTGGAGGTGTGTTAAAAATTGATCGGTACTGGGTCGTAGGATTTAATCAGGAAGATAAGGCTGAAGTCCTGCGCATCACCCTCCGTCTTGATTCTTCCGGCCTCCGCGATGCCAGAGCTTGCCCAAGATGTTCGAGGGATTGTGCAGTCTGCCGCAAAAGACAAAAAGAACGAACCTAAACCTTAATGGTCCTAGTAGTGCGGCGAATAGAAGTCTTATTCGCCGCATAATATGCGGTAATAAACCTTGTGCTTGCGGTGAAAAGAGATTATATTCACGGTAAATTATGCGGTGAATATAATGTGGATCTATGAACATCTCGATTGGCCCAACTTTTCATGGGACGATACGGCGCTAACGTCTATCTTGGCGGACATACGGTATCGCCAAGGCCGTCTGCTTGGAAAAATGGAAGGGTTGGGCTTTGCACTCCGGCAGGAAGCAAGCCTTCACACACTCACAAATGACGTCGTCAAGTCTTCCGCTATTGAGGGCGAAAGTCTGCGTCCAGACGAGGTGCGTTCTTCTATCGCTCGACGATTGGGGATAGACGTCGCCGGACTGATTCCCTCCAGCCGTGATGTTGAAGGCATCGTTGAAATGATGCTGGACGCAACGCGGCGGTTCAACGCCCCCTTGACCAAAGACCGACTGTTTGATTGGCATGCGGCATTGTTTCCAACCGGGAGAAGCGGCATGCATCGCATCGCCGTGGGATTGTGGCGCATGGCAGAAGCTGCACCCATGCAGGTTGTGTCAGGTCCGGTAGGCCGGGAGAATATCCACTTTGAAGCCCCACATGCTGATCGGCTTGATCAAGAGATGGTGGGTTTTCTTAAGTGGTATGAGAAGAACGAACCAATCGACCCTGTCATAAAAGCCGGTATCGCTCATCTTTGGTTTGTAACGATCCATCCTTTTGAAGACGGCAATGGCCGCATAGCTAGAGCCATTGCCGACATGGCGCTGACCAGAGCAGACGGAATCGCAGACCGATTTTACAGTATGTCGTCTCAGATTGAAGCTGAGCGCAAAGAATATTACATCCAGCTTGAACGCCAACAACGTGGAACACCTGACATCACCGGTTGGCTCCAATGGTTCCTAGAGTGCTTGGGACATGCGGTTTCGAATGCTGAGGGCGCTTTGGGCGCAGTTCTTCATAAGGCTCGCCTGTGGGAACAGATCAATCAGAAACCCGTGAATGAAAGACAACGCCTTATTATCAACCGTATGCTTGAGGATGATTTCCAGGGGCACATGAACACATCAAAATATGCCAAGCTGGCTAAGTGCTCAAACGACACGGCATTGAGAGATATCCAGGAGTTAAAGGCACGAAGTATATTCGTTCAAAATCCGGGGGGAGGCCGAAGCACGAGCTATCGATTGCCGGATAATAGAAGTTGAGGTCAACAGTTGAGAGCACAGAAAATTGCGGGTCAGCGCTGTTTTAGGCTCTGGTAAAGCTGAACCAGTTTTCTCTGCAGAACGAGGAGACGAGTGGGTTATAGATTGCATCCCTCCGCCAACTTATACGCTAAGTATAAGTAACTACGGGATTTCCTGTTTGGAAAATGTGGCGTAAGGGCCGCCGTTGTACCACGAACTGGTACAGTGAGGAACTCTCATGCGGTACATGCGTACCCTCCTTATGACGGCCCACCACGGTCCCCACGACTTTCGCATGACCATGACGAAGCAAGTCCGCATCCGAGACCCTTTACATGCACGGGAAAGCTGCCGTAAGCTATCCACCTACTATGAGTAGTCAGATTGGCCGCAAATTGGGTTATCAAACGGCAAGATCGTCGACCCTGACAGAGTTTTTGAACTTGTAAGTTACCGAATGAAGGCAACGTTCAATAAGATCAGCGAGGCGATCACCTATCAACGTCCGTCAAAACATCGGATTGGGCGAAACGCCCCTCTAGTTGCTGTCACCGTCACCTTGGCCATCCGCAGTGTCGGCCTTGCGTCCAATATTCTTTGCCTCGTTTTTCGACGTAAGATCTGCGCGTTCCGGCGGACGCTCCGCCATAACCAGCTCGGCACCGGAGCTGTCTTTCGCGTCGTTGGCAAAAGTAAGGGTCCGTTGCGGGAAGGGGATCTCAATACCCAGTTCGTCAAAACGATTTTTCATGAGCCGGTTGAACTCTCGCTTCAATCTCCACTGGGTTCCGGCCGTGACTTTGATCCGAGCGCGGATGACAACGGCCGAGTCATCCAAACTTTGTAGCCCTTGTACGAACAACGGCGTGATGACGTCGCGGCCAAGAACCGGATCATCTGCCATTTCCTGGCCCAATTCCTCGAGCACTTTCATAACCTCATCAACATTTTCCCGATATGAGATGCCGATATTCAGCACCACATTGGAATAATCCTTGGTGTAATTCAGTACCGTGCCGACTTCGCTGAACGGCACCGTATGTACACTGCCGGCCGGGTCGCGTAGGCGGATGGTGCGGATGGACAAGGATTCCACATCGCCCTCATGTTTGCCGACCTCGACGTAGTCACCGACGGCAATGGTGTCCTCGATGAGGATAAACAAGCCAGTGATGACGTCCTTGACCAGAGTCTGGGCACCGAAGCCAATGGCAAGGCCGATCACGCCCGCGCCCGCCAGCAACGGGCCGATTTCAATCCCGAGCTCTGCAAACACGATCAACACCACCATTACCGCCAACGCTACGGACACGACCTTGCGCAATAAGGGCAAAAGGGTGCGGACACGGGCACTCCGCTCGACAGTATGGCCTTCACCGTCAGATTTTCTTAGATACGTTTCAACGCTATTGCTGACCACTTCCCAGAAGACCAACGCCACAATAACAACGGCCAGGATGTTAATTATGCTTTCCGACACCCGAGTGCCGAGCGGCGTGCTCAACCACCCCAAAATATCCAGCCCCCAGGTTTCCAGCAAGATCAACGCAGCGATCAGACATATCCCCCAACGTAGCAACAAACGCAGCGCCGGGACGTACCGATTGGCCCTTTCTTCCAGGGCAGGGAACCGGTCGCGAATGTCGGCGCGAAGGGCGAAACCCCTTTCCACCGCTCGATCGAGGCCGACAATGATTAATCGCGCCGCGATCAATATTACGCCGGTAATAACAGTTGCCCGGGCCAAGTATTCGAACCCTCCGTCAATGCCCAGGATCCAAACGGCGTAGATAGCGGTCGTATAAATGATCGCTAAAACATGCCAAATATCGGCAAAGCGACTGCGTAAACGCGCGGACTTTGCGGCAGCGCTCTTTCCCCGAATCCATCCGGCCACCGGCGTACGATTTTGTAGTATGAACACCACCACCATACTGGTGATTGCGAGCCCCAGCAGGCGCAGCAATACGGCATGACCGCCCGGCGGCAGGCCGAGCAGTAGCGCGGCCTCAGCGAAAAAGAACCCAAAAACAGAAAAGCCCGCGATCCGCCGAGCCCAGATGAACAGATAATTGGCGCTTACGTCCGTTAGGGGCAAGATACGAAGGGTATTCACCGCCGGCGCCAACAGCATGCGGATTACAGCCAGGGTGACAGAGACAATCAGGTACGCATTTATAAGCGTCAAAACCATGACATGTCCCAGAGGGGTCGGCTGTATCATGGGCGCCACGGTGTAGGCAGCGGCGGCAAAACCGGCGATCGGCACCACATCCAACACGGTACGCCCGGCCAGCAGCGGCAGGCGGACCCAGAACGTATCGGCGGCCCGCTCCTCCAGAGACTGTCGGGGCTGACGGAGCAAGAGACGAATTAAAACCTCACAAACCCCACCAGAAACGACAATTAGCAAAACCTTGAAGATCAGATCGAGCCACGTCTTGCGTATTTTTGGGTTTGCCGCCTTGTCACGTATTGAGGCGGCAAGGACAGGTATATGGCGAAAAGCTTCGGCGGCCGTTACCATCTGGCGGCTAGTGTCTCTAACGTATTTAGAGAGATTGGCAATCAAACGTGCGCCAAAGCTCTCCACGGGGGGCTTTATTTGGGCCGTCTCTCGGGCAGCGATTAGGGCGCGGATGCGTGACAACAGCTTCTCCCGGGCCGCTTTGTCTTCCATATCCGCGGCCAGGTCCTTCAAATCCTGAACACTGTCAACGCCGGCAGCCTCGAGAGGTTGGGCTTGCGCAAAACAGGGCACCGAATGGAAAAATACCATCATAAGGCCAAAACAAACGGCCCTCGCGAGGCAAGATCGTTGAGAAGTTTTGTGAGAGGCAAATAATTTCATTGATGATTCAACTCAGCCTAAATGACAGAAAATGCTATTTGCTGGCTCGCGACGCTATCAAAATGTGTGCTGCGAAGTTCCAGCTAATTGTATTCCAGCTGCGATTGAAAACCAAACCGACGTTTGAAGTTGCATTTCCGAACACGCCATCATGAAAGTAAAAGGGCGTGATCAGATGAGAGCCAGTAGCCTCTCGTGCGGATTGATTGCAGCCCACTAACGTTTGATCGAGCTTTCCAAAATTATGTGTTCCATACGGTTGGATATGCCTCCATGGCTACAGCCATGACGAATACAGAAATTCGAACCGCCGGTTGGCGCGAGTGGTTGTCCTTGCCCGACCTCGGCATTGCCCAAATCAAAGCCAAACTGGACACTGGCGCACGGACATCCGCGCTTCATGCTTTCGACCAAGAAGTGTTTCGACGCAATAGTGCGGACTGGATCAAATTCGCCGCCCCCCCGCTCCAGCGAGATGACATAAGTTTAGTTCAATGTGAGGCACCGATTGTTGATCAGCGGATGGTCACGAATTCCGGTGGTGGTTCCGAGCAGCGATTTTTCATCGAGACCGCGATCTCGCTCGGCGGAGAGCAATGGCCCATCGAAATAGGGCTCACGAACCGCCATGAGATGGGATATCGAATGTTGTTGGGCCGGGCGGCGATGAAAGGCCGATTGATGATTGATCCAGCAATTTCGGGACACCGAACCGGCAACTAGTACCCGGCGCCTTGAAAAGATAGTCGCCTTGGACTGCGCACACATGACGGAACGGGGCTAGTCCGTTGCGAGCGCCATTTATACCATATCGCCGATACGCGTCGCGGTCGGTTCCGGATAGCCGCCGCCGTACGGTTTCCAGCCGCTGCTCAATTTCAGCAATTTGCCTCTCTTGATCGAGAAGCTGATGCCCGAAATGCTGAGCCAGTCGTGCGTCTTGCCGCCGGTGACCCAGAGGATCCGACCATCGGTCATGATATCGACGCGGGCCGAAACGGCCTAATGATTAACGTTAAAGATCAGCCGCGCCGTCGGTCGGTAGCCCGAGGGCAACGTGCCCACATGCCCCCACTTGCCGCCCTTGCGGGGGAACATTCCCATCAGCGTGACGATGTCGCCCTGCTTGATAGCCCCTGGGTCCGTGTAGCCTTCGCCAAATGCCTGCCAGCCGCCGGCAGGCTTGATTGTTACCGGTTCAGCAGCAAGACCGGCTGACGTCCAGGCGATGCCTAAAATCAGAACATACCAAATGGCGGTACGGCGAAGCCGCAACCTAAAAATACTAAACGCCGTAAACTTTCCTCGTCTCTCCATGTCGCGCCCCATAACTTCTGAACTTGGTTCGAAGTATTCCGTCTGGGCGTCGTCCCCGGTTTCCCCACCAGTGCCGCTCTTGATTGGTAACGATCATAGCAAAAAAGTTTACGAACTCGAAATCTTACCCAATGCCAAGGTCAGCACTGACGACCATTCAGGGTCATCACTCGACAGTTTCGCTGACTGATTTTAGGGGCCGCTAAACGTCAGAAAGCGGGTGTTATCTGCCTGTCTGGCGTCATCGCCTATCCGTCACTTCCTGCTACCTAGACGCGGGACGAACCTCTCTACGGCACCGAACACTGTGCGCGCACAAATATACGTCTTCGATGTATTTCATAATGAATTTTATTAAATACATCGAATAATTATAACATTTAATTAGATACTATTTTGGCAGAACAGATCACAAGGCTCTGAGCCTTGTTGGCTAAATCTCCACCACCAATCCGTCGTGCGCGCATTCTTCCGGCACCTTGTCGACCATGGCCAGCATTTCCGGGCTGAAGTGCGTGAGGATTGTGCGCTTCGCCTGAAACTCATCCCAGTGTTCGCGGACGTCGGGGTAATTCATGTGGAAGCGGATCGGCTTTTCGTAGAAATAGCTCTCGCAAATGAACAGATCCGCGTCTTTTGAAATTTTTGGAATGTGCTTGGTCCAGGCACTGTCACCGGTATAGGAAACAACCTTTCCCTTCGCCTCACAGCGCACCGAGGTCGGGTTGGTCTCCGCCGTATGATAGGCCGGATAGGGCGTCACGCTGAGATGTTCACCGACTTGATTTGGCTTCATGATGTCCATGTCGATCCAGGTGAGATCGAACTTCGGCACCATGGCATGGCTACCGGGAAGCATCGATTCCATCATTTCCTTCATTCGAACCTCGGTTTCACGTGGGCCCGCAATGATCATCGGTTTGGTGCGTTTGGCGCCCAACATGGAATCCAAAATCATCGACGGCAGGCCCGAACAATGATCGGCGTGAATATGGGTGAAGACGAAGCAATCAATGGAGGAATGCTCGATACCCGCTTGTTTCAACGCGACCAACGAAGACGCGCCGAACTCAATGGCAAAACGGAAATCCTCGACATCGACCACGAAACACGAATTGAAACGTCCGCCGGTCCCGAACGCATCGCCGCAACCGGCAAAAGTGACTTTTGATGACATGGGTGCTCCTTGTTAGATGATCTTATCTGATTTCAATTTATCCAATGCCGCTTGGTCGAGATCAAGAATTTCGGCAAGGATTTCGTCTGTGTGCTGGCCGAGTGTCGGCGGCGCATGCCGATAGCTGACCGGGGTCTCTGATAATCTGATCGGGCTGGCGATTAACCGCACGGGATCGTCACCGCCCAGCGGATGGTTCATTTCCATGGTCATCCGACGGGCCTGGACCTGGGGGTCTTCAAAGACCTTGTCGATGGTATTGACCCGCGAGCAGGTGATTTTCAGGCGTGATAATTCTTCAACCCAATAGTCTGCCGGCTTGGCGCCGATGATGGTTTGAACCTCGGCATTGGTTGCCGCGCGATTGCGAACCCGGTCGGTATTGGTGCGAAAGCGGTCATCGTCGAGCATCGCGGCGTTGCCCGAAAATTCACAAAACCGCTTGAACGCAACTTCGTTCGCGGCGCCCAGAATAATGTGTCCATCGGCGGCCTCGAAAACCTGATAGGGCACGATGTTGGGGTGGCCCGTCCCGAGCCGCCCCGGCACTTTTCCGTCCAAGAAATAATTGACGCCCTGGTTGTAGAGCCACGCTACCTGGCAATCCAACAAGGCTAAATCAATCTGTTGGCCTTGGTTGGTTTGGTCGCGGTGTTTAAGCGCGGCGAGGATGGAAATGCTGGCATAGAGCCCGGTAATCACGTCATTGACGGCGATGGGGACTTTCGACGGCGGCCCGTCGGGCTCACCGTTGATGCTCAAGATGCCGCCCAGGCCCTGTGCCGCCATGTCATAACCCGGCCGCTCCGCATAGGGGCCGTCCTGGCCATAGCCGGTGACCGAGCAATATACGACGTTCGGGAATTCGGCCCGGATGCTTTCATAATCTAGGCCGAACTTCGCCAGACTGCCGACCTTGAAGTTTTCAACTAGCACATCGGACGTCACCAGCAGTTGTTTGATCAAGGCGACGCCTTCGGGCTTCGCCATATCGATGGTGACGGAACGTTTGTTGCGGCCGGTAGACAGATAATAGCCGCTTTCACTGGTGTCGTTGCCGTCTGTATCTTTGAGGAACGGCGGCCCCCAACCCCTAATTTCATCGCCGGTCTCAGGGCGCTCGACCTTAATGATGTCAGCACCCAAATCGCCTAGGATTTGGGTGCACGAGGGGGCAGCGAGAACCCGGCTGAGATCCAGCACCCGGACCCCCGCCAGCGGGCCGGTATTCGTATTGGCGTGTTCGTTCATGGTCATTCAATGGCTCCCAGGGCCTTGGGTACCGGCAGGTGTTCGCGCATGCGTTCGAGCCGTGCCGGCCAGTTGTGCATCAGCGCGGTGACATCTTCGACTTGATGCCCATCGAGGAACAACGTGTGTGACACCAATGTATCGGCTTGCCACCAGTGCAGCATGAAGCCCGGCGGTTCGGCTGTGACCTTCGGTGCGGCTTCGTCATGGATGTCGAGATCGACGGCGTAGCACGTTGTCGGCGCCACCGTGACCGGCACGCCGGCAAAGGTCGCGTGGATGGTTCGGTGTAAATGCCCGGCGACCATGCCGACGATCTGATCGTGACGTCCCAGCACGTCGGCTAAACCGCTCAATCCATCCAGGATGCCAAGCCGATCCATCCACCAGATGCCGGTGCGGAAAGGTGGGTGGTGCATGTAGATCAGCGTTGGCGCGTCAGCGGCGGCGGCCAGTGTGTCATCCAGGCACGCCAATCGTTCGTCCGGGATGCCGCCATTGTGGTGGCCGGGATGGATAGTGTCCAAGGCCACCAGACGCAGCGGGCCGGTATCGATGACCGTCTGCATGAAATCGGCATCTCTATCTTCTACGCCGTAGCGGCCAGCGAAAGCGGCAAGGAATGCCTCGCGTTCGTCGTGGTTGCCGGGCAACAGATAGAGCGGCAGCTCCAGTGGCGCCAACAGCGCATCGAGGGCTGCGTACTGATCGGGCTTGCCGCCGCCGGTCAAATCACCGGTGGCGATCACTAAGTCTGGCCGCGGCGACAAGCCATTCAGGCGCGCTACGGCACTGGCGATGTTCCGATTAATATCGACGCCCAGGAGCGTCGAAGATTGGGCCTCGCGGCAATGGAGATCAGATATCTGCGCAATTAACATCAGTTGTCCTCCAAGATCATGTCGGCAGCCTTTTCGCCGATCATAATGGTTGGCGCATTGGTGTTGCCGGACACGATGGTCGGCATGATCGATGCGTCCGCGACGCGTAGTCGGTCCAATCCGTGGACCCGTAGCCGTTCGTCAACGACCGCGTCTTTTCCGGTTCCCATCACGCATGAACTCGTCGGGTGGTAAATGGTTTCGCCGCTCTGACGCGCGTATTCCAGCAATGCCGTATCACTATCGACCTCGAGGCCGGGCAGATATTCGCTCGCGGTCTTCGCGGATATGGGCGGTTGGCTGCATATTTTGCGCGACAATTTCAGACCGGCCACGGTAACGTCGCAGTCGCGCTGTGCCGACAAGTAGTTCGGCTGTATACGCGGATATTCCGATGCCACTGGGGATTGGATGTGCACCGTACCACGGCTTTCCGGGCGCAGCTGGGTCACTGATGAGGTATAGGCCGAAAACGGGTGCAGACCTTTGCCCGGTGCATCTGCGCTTAGCGGTTGGAAGTGAAACTGGATATCCGGTGAGGCCACGTCCGGCGTGGTGCGGGTGAACGCTGAGACGTGACTCGCAGCCATGGCCATGGGGCCGCTGCGCCCTACGAGATATTGGATGCCGATCCAAGCTTTGCCGAACAAGGAATGGACTTCGTTGTTCAGCGTCATCGGCCGGGTCGTTTTGTAAACGCTACGGACTTGCATGTGGTCTTGTAAGTTTTCGCCGACGCCTGCTAGGTCGTGGACACACGAAATACCCAAAGCTTGAAGCTCCTGGCCCGCACCGACGCCGGAGAGCTCCAGGATTTGCGGACTGCCGATGGCGCCAGCGGATAGGATGACCTCGCCGGAAGCGCCGGCTTCCAAAACCTGATTGCCTTGGCGAAACCGGACGCCCGTGGCGCGCCGCCCATCGAATAGGATTTTCTCAATATGGGCGCCTGTTATGACCTTCAGATTTTTGCGCCGCTTCTCTGGGTGCAGGAAGGCACGCGCTGTGCTGCAGCGCCGGCCTCGATCAATGGTGGTTTGGAAATACCCGACGCCTTCCTGGACGGCACCATTGAAATCATCGCGCCGAGGCACGCCAACGTTTTCCGCCGCCGCGATAAAATCATCACACAGCGGCCGATGCACCCTGGGGTCAGAAACGACAAGTGGCCCGTCGCTCGCATGAAATCCGTCATCGCCAGGTTCCGTGTCACGTGTTTGGCCCTCGGAACGCAAAAAATATGGCAATACGTCATCGAAACCCCAACCCATATTGCCGAGCTGACGCCAGTGGTCGTAGTCCTCGCGCTGACCGCGAATATAGACCAATCCATTGATCGAGCTGCATCCACCAAGAACCTTGCCGCGCGGCCATTTAATCCGGCGATCATTGAATCCCGGCACCGGCTCGGTGACATAACACCAATCGGTCGCGGGGTTGTGCATGGTGCGATAGTAGCCGACGGGAATATGGATCCAGGGATTGGTGTCGCGCCCGCCGGCTTCCAGCAATAGAACCGAATTGCCGGGATTAGCCGACAAGCGATTGGCGAGAACGCAACCAGCGGAACCGGCGCCACAGACAATGTAATCGAATGTTTGGTTCATGGGATGACGGCGTTGCTAGAGAACGAGGACTTCGCGAACCGTGTTGACGTCCGCCAGCCGATCAAACGCGCCGTTCAACTCGTCGAAGGAAATGCTGCGCGACATCAACCGATCAACGGGCAGGCGGCCGTCCTGGAACAGGCCGATGTATCGCGGGATGTCGCGGCTTGGCACGCAGCTTCCCATATAGCTGCCCTTCAGGCTGCGCTCTTCGCCGGCGAGGCTGAAGTGCTGCAGGGTGATCGTCGCTTCCGGTCCCGGCAGCCCGGCGGTGACTGTGGTGCCGCCGCGCCGCGTCATTTGATAGGCCGATTCCAGGGCGCGCGGCGCGCCCGCAGTCTCCACGGCGATATGAACACCACCGTCGGTGGCGGCGCGAATGCGGGCAACACAATCGGGGTCGGTCGCGTTAAATGTCTCATGGGCGCCCAGGTCGCGGGCTAATTCCAGTTTGGCGTCCTGGACATCGACGGCAATGATTTTGCCCGCGCCGGCGGCTTTCGCCGCCAACAAGGAACTCAACCCGACGCCGCCCAGGCCGACCACGGCGACGCTTTGGCCGGGGCTGACGTCGGCCGTGTTGATCACGGCGCCAACGCCGGTGATCACCGCGCAACCGAACAAAGCGGCATGCTCAAACGGCACGCTCCGGTCAATCTTGACCAGCGCACTCTGGGAAATCACCGCGTATTCGGCGAAAGCCGCAACGCCGGAATGATGATGGATGCGGCTGCCATTATGATGTAGGCGCGTCGTGCCGTCCATCAACGTGCCGGAGCTGTTGGCGACACTAGCCGGCTGGCACAATGCGGGGCGGCCTTCACGGCACATATCGCAGCGGCCGCAGTTGGCGACAAAAGACGGCACCACATGGTCGCCGGGTGCAAATCCGTCGACCTCGGGGCCGACCTCGGCGACGATGCCGGCGGCTTCGTGGCCGATGACGATAGGCAACGGTTTCCCGCGCTCACCGGTGATCGCGACAAGATCGGAATGGCAAAGGCCGACCGCCTTGATCTGAACCAGCACCTCGCCTGTCATCGGCGGGTCCAATTCGACCTCTTCAATCCCGAGAGGCAGACTTTCCGTATACGGGCGGGGGCGGCCCGACTCGCGTAGCACTGCGGCCTTGATTTTCACCGTCTGTCTCCATTGCGTCGCCAATAGCATGCACGAATAGGGCAGCCAAACCGGCGCGCGCACCGCGAACGATGCATGAATTAATTGGTAATTTAAAAACCCCTGCAGAGGCCCGACCGGACGCACGTCACGGCCAGGCCTCTCAGGGAGAAGAAATGTTCGCTATTTAGTCAGCGAGCCTTACTTCGGCAGCATCTCACTGATCTCTTCGACCAGCTCCGCTTGAAGTTTCTTCATGTCGGTCTTTTCGCCGATAACCATGGCTTCCATGGCGTCATAAAGTACCTGCGTCACGGCCAGACCCTTGTCGCCCGGATAGGCGATCCATTCGCGCAGCAACGGAAGCTGACGAACAGCAGTCTGTTTGTTCGGGTTCTTGGAATAGAAATCTTTCAAGATGATTTCATTGGCCGCTTTGTTCGGCGGCATGTAGCCGGTGGTTTCCGCAACCGCGGCCGCACCAACACCCGAAGTGATGAACTTCAGGAACTTCCAAGCCGCGTCGAGACGCGCCGGATCCTTAGACGTGGACACCAGCATGGCCGCGTTGCCGCCCGCCGGAAGGCCCATCGGCCCTCCCTTCAGACCCGGGAACTCGTTGGTCTTCAGTTCGAAGTCACCCTTGCCGCGTTCGACCGAACCAAGAGCCGACGTCGACCAGTACAGCATGGCGATCTCGCCGGCCGAGAACGATTTCAGCGCCGCTTTCCAGTTCAGGTTCTTCATCTTACAACCCTGGAAAATATCCCGCATGGTCTCAAGCGCCTTGAGGCCAGCCGGGCCGCCCAGGTTGATTTTACCATCTTTGACGATGGGAGTTTCCTGAGACCACAGAAGAGCTTGCAGGAACCAGTTACCGGTAATGTTCCAGCCCCAGAACACGGGGTTTTTGATGCCGCCGGCCCGCAATTTCTTGCAGGTGTCGATAACCTCAGTCCAGTTGGTCGGCAATTTGGTTACGCCGGCCTTCTTCATGAGATCCATGTTGTAGTAGCCAACCGGCAAAGAGACCGAGAAAGGCAGGCCGTGGACCTTGCCGTTAAAGGTGCCAAGCTCAAGCATGGACTTGTGATAACCGTCTTTTTCAAAGTTGGCTTCCTTGGCGATATAGGGCTCGAGAGATTTGGCAATGCCCTTTTCGACAAAGATCGCTTGGCGGTTCAAACCCTGCATGGTCACGTCCGGCAGGTTATTGGAAACGGCCTCACGCAAGACGGTTTGGGTTGCGTCTTCGTAGTGCTCATAGGTCGCGCGAAATTTGACCTTAATATCTGGGTGCTGCTTTGAGAAATCTTTCATGATTTTCTCGTAAGTCACGTCGAACAGATGCGAATAGGGATATCCGACCTCAATTTCAACGGCTTGTGCAGACGTCGCCGCCAACATACCTGCGGCAAATACGCTCAATAGACGTTTCATTACTTCCTCCACTGTTGGTCATTATCTAGAGGCCAGAAAATTCGTCGGCTAGGCACTGGTCTCCGTTATTCTCCCGGATCGCCGGGATTTCGGGCCGCCCGCAAATGGCAGGACGGCGGTTATTTCATTCCTGACAGAGTAATCCCTTCGATAAACTTTCGTTGCGCTAGCAAAAAGGCGACGATCAGCGGCGTCACGATTATCGTTGCCGTGGCCATGATCGGGCCGTAAAAATCGCCATCGGCGCCGCCGGTGAACTCGCGCAGCCCCAAGGGTGGCGTGAAGTAGCTGCGGTCCCCCGTGATCACCACGCGGGGCCAGAAATAATCGTTCCAGTGGGCGACCACCGAGAAGATGGCAAATGCCATCAGCGCCGGCACCGCACAGGGCAACATCACCTTCCAGACGATGGAAAACTCGCTCATCCCATCAATGCGCGCCGCGTCAATCAGATCATCGGGGATGGTCATGAAAAACTGCCGCATGAGAAATATACCGAACACAGATATGGTCCAGGGTATGATCAACGCCGCGTAGCTGTTGGTCAGCCCTACCTTGGCCAGCATCAGATAGATCGGCAGCGCAATGGCGTGAACCGGGATCAGCAGACACACTAAGACCATGGCGAAGACAACGTCCCGGCCCCAGAATCGCAGCTTTGAAAGCGCGTAGGCACACGGCAGGGCGACCAGGACTTGAATAATGAAAATCGACAACGTCACGAAGACGCCGTTCAAAAGATAGCGCACCAATGGGGCTTTTTCGAACGCGCTCCCGTAGTTGAAGAAAACCGGTGTTCGGTAACAGTCTTTCTTAGGGTTACCGAGCTTGATGCAATAATCGTCGACCATCTTTTCCTGTGATCCGATAAAGCCGCCCGTATTGGTCAGAATCTCGTTCGGCGACTTCATGGAATAACTGAGCATCACGTAAAACGGCAGAATGACGATCAGCGCGCCGACGATCAGAACCGCGTGCTTCAGCGCCTCGGCCATGGGGGAGGAATTGCCCAGCATCAGTAATGCACCCTTCTCTCGACCAGATATCGTTGTGACAAGGTGATGATCAGCACGAAGCCCAAAAAGACGATGGTAATCGCCGAACCGAAGCCGACCAGATTCTCGCGGATCGCCTTCTCGAAGATAGCGTACATCATCACGTAGGTGGATTTAGCTGGACCGCCCTCGGTCAGCGCCTCGACAGTGTCGAAGACCTGAAAGGAACGGATCGCCGTGATGGTGACGACGAATACCGTCGTCGGCCCGAGCATGGGCCAGGTGACCAGCCGGAAACGTTCCCAACCACTGCGCACGCCGTCAATGGCGGCGGCGTGGTAAAGCTCACGCGGCACGCCCGTCAGCCCGGCCAAGTAGAGAACCATGTTGAAGCCCACGGCCTGCCAAATGCCGATGAAACAGATCGTCCAAATGGCGTACTTCTTTTCGCCGAGCCAATGGGGGAACTCATCGGCGCAACTGGTTGAATACCAGCTCTCCGCCCCATTCACGCCGGGAATCCAACCCCAGCTAAAAAAGCCTTCGACGAGGGTGCCACAACCAGATGCCAGGGTTTTGTTGACGATCCCGATGGTCGGGTGAAGGGCGAAATCCCAGACAATGGCCATGGCCAGCAGCGCCGCCATTACCGGCAGGAAATAAATCGCTTTGTAGAAGTCGCCGAACCGGCGCAAGGAGTTGATCAGGAGCGCCGCCCCAAGGCCCAGCCCGATCGATGCCGGCACCACCACCAGAACGTAGGTTGCGGAAGCCCAGAGCATTTTCTGATAGCTCGAACGACCGAATATGCGCTCGTAGTTTTTCGTGCCCTGCCAATTAAAATCCGTGTTGCCAAGGCTGTAATCGGTGAACGACAGGACGCCGGCGATGAAGATTGGGACCAGCAGGATAATGATCATCAAAGAGATCGCCGGTAGGCAGAACAGATAGCTAATCAAGCGGGTGCGGGCCTCGGCCGCTTTCAGCGACGCGCCTCGCTTAGGTGGATTTTCAACGCTTGTGGTCTGTTCGCTCACGCCGCGACCTCGATCTTCGAGGCCAAGCGTTGGCCTTCCTTGCCAAACAAGAGCGCGTTCTGGGGATCAATGACGATACTCGCCTCTTGGCCGGTCGCAAACGTGTCCAATGCGGACGCGTCCATGCGGCTGATGACCCGGCCGCCGATATTCAGTTCCGCATGGAAGTAGGCCTCGGAGCCCATGTTCTCATGATGAACAATGCGGCACGGCAGGCCTTCGGCCTTGATATCTGCCAAGGTCAAAGCTTCCGGGCGGACGCCAACTTGAATGTCCTCGCCTTTAACTGACGAATAGAGACCGGACAGCATTCGGTCACCGACCGTAATTTTGCCAGCCCCGTCCACTTGGGCCGCCAAAATATTGATTTTCGGGCTGCCGATGAATTCCGCGACCCGGATGTCGGTCGGGTTTTTGTACACATTGCTGGGCGTATCCACCTGCAGCAAATCACCGTCCATCATGACAGCGACGCGGTCGGCCATGGTCATGGCTTCCGCTTGGTCATGGGTGACGTAAATAAATGTCGTGGCCAGGCGACGATGCAACTCGGCAATCTCGGCCCGCATATGCACCCGAAGCTCGGCGTCCAAATTCGACAGTGGCTCATCCATTAAAAACGCGCGGGGATGGCGCACCATGGCGCGGCCCACGGCGACGCGTTGGCGCTGACCACCGGAAAGTTGCCCCGGCTTGCGGTCCATCAAGGCGCCGATGCCCAGCGTTTCCGTCACTTCATCGACGTCACGCTTGATGCCGTCCATGATTTCCTTGTGGCCCGGCATAAAGCGGCCCAATAGCGGTAAACGTTGCAGGAAGCTGAGGCGCCGCATGTGCAACGGCACGCTGATATTATTGGCGACCGTCAAATGGGGATAGAGGGCGTAGGATTGGAACACCATGGCGATATCGCGATGACTGGCGTGCAAATTATCGACGAGTTCATCTGCGATAGAAATATTGCCGGCGTTTTGCTGCTCAAGACCTGCGATGATGCGCAATAGTGTTGACTTGCCACAGCCCGACGGCCCGACAAGAACGATAAACTCGCCGTCTTCAATGTCGACGGACACGCCATTGAGGACGTTTACAGACCCGAAAGATTTTTCGATGTCGCGTATCGTAACGCTCGCCATGTTTCCTCCCGTACAGAAGCATCGCCCACTTGCTTATTGATCAGCAATCTATTGTTGTGGCGTTATTCTGCGTCAAAATACAATACACTAGAAATTAGATAATTCCAACGAACAGCATCAATTTTTCTGATGATCGTTGAGACAACGCGAAATGTCTATGGCGCTGCGACGGCTATTCGGTTTCTCAAGATGTCTCAATTCGCTCATTTAAATTGGCCAAATTAACGTTCAAACGGCGTCGGCTCGACAAATGGATAACGCGCCTTCGTCTTGGTCTGGGTGGCGCCGGCATTGCGGACATATCGTCCGGCATCACCTTGCCGGCTTAAGAAGGCCCACGTGGGATCGCCACCGGTCGAATTTTGAATGAACATGCGATCTTTCTGGCTTTGGATGCAATTTCCGGCGATTTCATCTGGGTTCCAGTCGTCGACTATTTCCGCCGCCATCGCGTTTTCAACATCGGCCACTTCCGGCTGACCGGCTAAATTGTCAACTTCCAGCGGATCAGCATCGAGATCATAAAGTAGCGGCGGATGACCATGGGTATAAATGTATTTGTAGTTGTCGCGGCGCACCATCCTGCAGGGCGCGATGACGCCTTCGCCGGTGTATTCGGCGATTACCTTGTTGTCCCAATCATCAATGTTGCCGTTGAGAAACCCGCTCAGCGACCGGCCATCCAACGGGCCGGGAGTTTCAGGAGGGTTGCCGTCCGATGCAATGTCCATGAAGGTCGGCAGTAAATCGATCAGCGAGACCAATTCCGACACGCTGCCGGTTTTGTCGGAATTCGGGTCGCGTATGATCAGGGGGACGCGGACGGAATCTTCATAGAAGTACTGTTTGTACCACATGCCGCGCTCGCCAAGCATTTCGCCGTGGTCGGAGGTAAATACGACAATTGTGTCCTCCGCCAAGCCGGCGGCTTCCAAGGTTTCCAACAAACTACCAACCTTGTCGTCCGTATAGCTGGTCATGCCGTAATAGGCGTGGCGTGCGTTACGGACGTGTTCGTCGGTGACAGTGATCAGGTCTTGTCCGTGCGCGTAATAAAGCCAGCGGCTCATCTCATCGAGTTCGTCAACCGGGATCGGCGGCACCTTCGGCATGTCGACTTCATCGTGGTCGTATAGGTCCCAATATTTTTGTGTCGTGACGAAGGGCGCGTGGGGATGGGTGAATGACACCCAAAGTAAAAACGGCTGATCGGCATGGAACCTTGCCAGATCGAATATCTTTTGTACGCCCGAGTGGGCGACTTCTTCATCGTAATCGATCTGCAGGCTGCGTGTGCAGGTCCCCGCATCGACGACGGCCTGCGGGTTGATGCCGGTCGGCCGATAGCGTTCGCCGACAATCCAGTCCGGTGTCCAGGCGAAGTTGGCGGGGTAAATATCCGTTGTGATGCGTTCATCAAATCCATGCACCTGGTCGGGGCCGATGAAATGCATCTTGCCGCACAGTACCGTGTGGTAGCCCGCATGGCGTAAATGATGCGCCAAGGTCGGGATTGAGGCGGGCATTTCGGTGGCGTTGTCCCATGATCCAATATTATGCGCCAACCGGCCCACCATCATCGAGGCCCGCGACGGCACGCAGAGCGGAAAATTGCAGTAGGCATTCTCGAACACGACACCCTCGGCGGCCAATCCATCGAGGTGCGGCGTCTTTACCAGCGGGTGACCATACGCCGGCAGAACGTTCGGCGTCATTTCGTCGACCTGGATCACCAAAATATTCGGGGCCTTGCTATTCGCGCTCATGTTGATGTCCTTCATTCTCGGAGGTTGGGAAGTATCCGGATGATTTTGCGCGGATTGAGGATGTTCTGAAAATTCAATTATTCATATGCCCGTCATAATATTTTCTGAGGCTTTGGCCGGGGTGGGCTTCCGAGGCACCTGTTCTCATCCACTTCAGTGAGCGATTTTGCATTGTCTAGGCGTGAGTGATCCCAGCTATTAATTTCGAAAAATTTCAATCAATCATCCGTTTTTCTGATGCAGTAGTTCGGAATTATGTATTTTCTTTATGAATGAGCGCGGCATTAGACTGGCCGTGATTTATTTATTCACGGCCACACGACGCGTCAAAAGCGTTATGGCATTGTAAACAGGAAGGTTCCTCCGATGGCTGAAGCACCAATGACAGAAGCGAAGTACGATTATAAAACGTGCTTCGATCGGGGTTATGAGTTGGTCAAAGGCGCGATGACGACGGGTTCTGAAGAAGCACCCTTTGTCGCCCAAATGTCCGAGTTTGCCATGGCTTATCAAGGCCTCAATGGCCATGAGTTTTTTGCCAATCCGGAAGTCTTCGTTGAGGGCAATCTTCGGACCAGCGCAGAATTGGGTTTCGACGTCGCCGATATGCTGTGGGATGTTTATGACATCGAATGCGAAGCAACGGGCGGTAAAATGTCGTGGTTCGATGAGCTTTCGCCGGCCATCAACAACACGGTGCCGCTGATCAGTACGGAGAAGGAT
>JABJBP010000074.1 GCA_018665815.1 Rhodospirillaceae bacterium | reverse complement strand
CCTTGGGATCGCTCTTCTCGTAGCCAAGATGGTCGCCCAACTCGGCCTTCAAGGCCCGTTCCAAAAGCGCCTTCTTCAATTCCTTGAAAATACCGCCGTCGCCAAGAAGGTCTTCCGGATTCTTGTAATCAGATAAAAGTTCGTCGATAAGTTCTTGCTTGATAACCATGTCTGCGTTCTCCCTTTTCGGAGTTTATAACATGGCCGCTTACACAGTTAATCGGACAGGCTCTTCTCCAATCCATTGAGCGCGATATTGGCGCCGGCATCAATGGCAATCATGCCGGGTTTGAGGACTTGGTCGAAAACCTTGATTTCGCCTTCGGAAAACTCCCCGTAAACATCAAGGGAGCGGCCGACGTAGGTATCACCGGAGTTGTACAGCATGGCACCGTGGCGACAGCTTTTAAGGCGGAGATGGCCTTGCTCGAAAAGCGGCGCGATGTCCGACGGCTTTGGCGTGTCAGCGGCCGGCGGTGTCATCCGTCTAGCTGTCGAAATTTCGGATATCGTCGATGACTTTGCCGTCATTGGGCAGGCTGCCGGGCTCCGCGAAACCAACCTCGCCCCTGAGCTTGCAGACGGCTTGAATGGTATCAGCTATATCATCAGCCAGGTTTCCGCTACCGCCGGCGGCGTGCCCCGGGTCATCCACTTCACATGACAGCGTCATGATGTCGGTGGTGCCCCGGCTATCAACGACAAGCCGCGCTTTGAGGATCTCCGGATGTCTGTCCACGACTTTGGCGATCTGGGACGGGTGGATAAACATGCCTTTGACCTTGGTTGTCTGGTCGGCACGACCCATCCAGCCTTTGAGGCGCGTGTTGGTGCGGCCGCATGAACTGGCGCCCGGAAAAATGCATGAAAGATCTCCAGTGCCAAAGCGTATCAGCGGATATTCGGGGCGAAAACAAGTGGCGACAACTTCGCCGACTTCGCCTTCATCGACCGGGTCATTGGTGCCGGGGCGGACGATTTCAATCAACAGGCCTTCATCGACAATCAATCCTTCGCGGGCGTCTGATTCATATGCGACATTGCCCAGGTCAGCCGTTGCATAGACTTGCAAGCAATTGACGCCGCGATCTTCAATGGCTTGGCGCAACGGAGGCATGAGTGCTTCACCGCCGACGGAGGATTTTTTGAGGCTGGAAATGTCGACGCCCATATCTTCGGCTTTTTCGAGAATGATCTTCAAGAACGACGGCGTGCCGGCATAACCGGTGCAACCGATATCCGCGATGGCGTGGACTTGAAGTTCCGTATTACCGATACCGGCGGGCACCACGGCGCATCCAATCGCCGCCGCACCGGCTTCCAGCATCATGCCGGCCGGGGTCAAATGATAGGCGTAGGTGTTATGCATGATATCACCGGCGCGAAAGCCGGCGGCATAAAGCGCGCGCGCCGTCCGCCACCAATCATCGCTATGCCCGTCGGCGTCATAGATGGGGCCGGGCGATTGATATATGCGGCGCAATTTACCAGGCTCGATCGCAATCAAGCCGCCGAGCGGCGGTTTTTTTTTCTGTAACTCTATAAGGTCCGATTTTCGTGTCACCGGAAGGCCAGCCAGAGCGTCGCGCGATGTGACCGCCATTGGGTCGACGTCGGCGAACAGCGCACCAAAGTAGGCAGAGTTCGACTTGGCGTGGCTGATTTGCCCGGGTAAGGCTTCTAATAGCGCATGTTCGCGGGCATCCGTCGAACGGGTTTCCAATTCGTCGTAAAAGTCGCCTACAGTCATGTCAGTTCCTTGCACATGGAAATCAAAATGCCATCTTGGGAGGCTTTAGAAAAGCCGGCCGTTTCGTAAACATGGATGGCACGGGGATTGTAGGTGCGGCCCCGTAGGCGCAACGCTTTAATATCTTGAATACCACGTGCCTGCGCCTCAAGAATTCCCATCAGTTGTCGACCCAATCCTTTACCGCGCAGTTCTGTATCCAGATACAGATACGACACGGCGAAGGTTTGGAGCACTTCTGTTCCCATCAACGCTGCATGGCCGACAATGTTTGTACCGTGCGGCGTTTCCTGAGCAACCAAGAACGACCGGTTGTCGGGATGGGCAGTTGGGCGCTCACGCCATTGGTCTGTGTCGAACGAATATCTAGCTTCGGGCCAGACCAAATGCATATCGTCTTTATTGGAAAGCATAGATGCGATCTGGCTAAGATTGTCAGGATCGTTACCAACTAAACTCAACATATTTGCAATCTGGGCCCGATGCGCGCCATCGGTGGTCGCACTATCGGCTGAGGGCCTTTAGAGCCACCGCTTACGGCGGCGATAGTGTTTCACGTCCCGGAAACTTTTGCGCCCACCTGTGCTCAAGCCCAAATAGAACTCTTTGACGTCTTCGTTTTCACGAAGTGACGCGGCTTCGCCATCCATGACGACGCGACCGTTCTCCAGGATATAGCCGTACTCCGCAAAGCGCAGCGCGACCATGGTGTTCTGTTCGGCCAAAAGAATGCTGACGCCTTCTTTGACGTTAAGATCGCGGACGATTTCAAAAATTTCCTCAACCAATTGTGGCGCCAATCCCATCGACGGCTCATCAAGCAAGATGGTGTGGGGATTGGCCATCAGCGCGCGGCCGATGGCGGTCATCTGTTGCTCGCCGCCCGACGTGTAGCCGGCCAGACTGGTGCGGCGTTCCTTGAGGCGTGGGAAATAATGGTAAACTTTTTCAAGGGATTCGTTGACCGCGGCACGGCCGTCGCGGCGCGTGTAGGATCCGGTCAGTAGATTTTCCTCGACGGTCAGGTGCTCGAAACAATGGCGGCCTTCCATGACTTGGATAACGCCGCGCTTGACGAGTTCGTTGGGAGTCTCTTGATCGACCCGCTCACCCATGACCTCGATGGAGCCCTTGGTCACCTCGCCGCGCTCGGCGCGCAGTAGGTTTGAAATGGCTTTCAGCGTTGTCGTTTTGCCGGCACCGTTGGCGCCCAGCAATGCGGCAATGCCGCCCTTTTGCAATTGCAGGGAGACACCTTTCAACACGAGGATCACGTGATCATAAATGACCTCGATGTTATTAACGTTGAGTAGGGGGGCGGCAGTTGCCGCCCCCGTCTCAAGTTTTTCAGCTGTCTGTGAAGACATGAGCTTTTAGCAGCTCGCCGGTTTGATTTTGTTTTCCTTGGCGTACGCCGCGGCTGCTTTTTCGACCAACGGGCGAACAACGTCGCTCATGGCCGGCACGAAACCGCCTTGTACTTTCCAAGCTGTGCCCGTCCATTGCTGAATGAACACGCCCGGAGATGTACCTTCGTGGTTTTTGCACGAAACACTCACCGGGTTGGCGAAGCCGGCAAGACCCAAAGCTTTCAGGCGGGCCTTGTCGATGCTGAAGGTTTCAAGAGCTTTGCGGACATCGGCACCGGTCGGCGTGCCACCTTTGGCTTTGGCGGCCTTACGAACGGCTTCAGTCGCAAACACGGCGTTCAAGATGGCGCGGTTGTAGAGAACTTCGCCGACATTGTTGGCCTTCGCCTTGGCGGCATCGCCACCATAGACGTGTTTGATGATGTCCTTGAACAGCGGGAACTTGGTACCCGCGGCGTGCATGGCTGTCGATTTATAGCCAATGGCGCCGTCGCCGGCGGGAATCACGTCCGCATCGGAACCTGACCACCAGTTACCAACGAATTTATCCATCGGGTAACCGATTGAGTTGCCTTCTTTGATGGCAACTTGGTTCATGACACCCCAGCCCGACATGAACACCCAGTCCGGGCGTTTACGGCGGATTTGCAGCCACGCGGCTTTTTGTTCCTGACCCGGATGGTCAACGGCGAGGACGGTCAGCTTGAAGCCAAACTTCTTCGACAATGCCTTAAGGGTCGGGTTGGCTTCTTTGCCATAGGCCGAGTTGTGGTGGAGGTGGGCGATATGCTGCCCGCTGAGTTTGTCCAAGCCACCGATCTGGTTGCCAACGTATTGGACGAAAGCCGAAGCCTGGCTCCAGTAAGTGCTTGGGAAGTTGAACACCCAAGGGAATACCCGTCCGTCAGCAGCCGCGGTGCGACCGTAACCCATGGACAAGATCGGAACGTTGTCGACAGGCGCTTTGGGGATGAGCTGATAGGTCAAGCCCGTCGAATAAGGGCTGACGATTACGGCACCACCGTGCTTGCCTTTGAGTTTTTCGTAACACTCAACGCCGATTTTGGTGTTGTACTTGGTTTCACATTCTTCCCAAACGACCTTGTTGCCTTCAATACCGCCATCGCGCTTATTGAGCAGGTCATAGTAATCACGGAAACCATTGGCGATCGGCACGCCGGACGGGGCATAGGCGCCCGTGCGGTAGACCATCACCGGAAAAAACACTTCCTTTGCGGCGAAGGCGGCCTTGCTCTCGATCATTCCGGTCACACCGACAGCAATTCCTGCGGTGGCCAGAAGCAGACTGCGAAGTTTCATAGAACCTCTCCCTAGTTGTTTAACGAACCGTTGCCGGTCTCTTCAAAAAGCCCCTAACTTTAGCATGCTCTTATTATTACAGCCAGAGCCTGGACTTGAAGCTTTGTTCAGTGGTCGGAATCCCCTAGTAGGGGAACGGCCACTTTCGAATTTTCTCCTTGGCGATCTGCCATAGTCGGTTGAATCCCGCAGGCTCAACGATCAAGAACGTGATGATCATCAGACCGAGAATAATTTCTTCAATATGTTTTTGAAGATCTGCGGCCAGATGAATGCCAATCATGGGCGGCGCATTGGTCAGGAAAATCGGCATCAGGGTAATGAATGCGGCACCCAGGATCGCGCCCAGAACACTGCCCAGGCCACCGATGATGACCATGAACAATACCGGGAACGAAACATTCAGAATATCAAACGCTTCCGTCTCAGCGCTGCCCAGCCAGCAGAAGATATAAAGTGCGCCCGCAACGCCGCAATAAAAGGAACTGATGCCGAATGCCGATAATTTCGTCTGCAGCGGTCGGATGCCGATAATTTCGGCGGCGATATCCATGTCGCGGATGGCCATCCATGACCGTCCGAGGCGTCCGCGAGCCATGTTTTTGGCGGCGAATGCGAAGACGACCAAGAAAACCAGGCAAACATAATAGCGCGCCACCGGCGAGGCTTCCGGGCCGGTCACCAGGACGCCAAATAATTCTCGAGGTGGTGCGGTAATGGTGCCGGACGGGCTGTAGTTGAAGAACCATTCAACCTTATTGAACACCCAAAGAATGAAGAATTGGGCGGCCAAGGTCGCGACCGCCAGATAAAAGCCTTTGATGCGCAAGCTGGGCGCGCCGAAGACCATCCCGACCATTGCGGCGAAGACGCCCGACAACAAGAAAATGATGATGATGTTCAAATCCGGAAATGCGGTCGACATCTTGTACGTCGAATAGGCGCCGACGGCCATGAAAGCACCGGTGCCCAAGCTGACCAATCCGGCGTAACCCGTCAGAATGTTCAACCCGATGGCAGCCAACGCCAGGATCAGGAATGGAATGATAATCGCCTGATGCCAGTACTCGTCGGCGACAAGCGGAATGACGACGAAAGCGACGATGAACACCAAGGCCATGAACCAGCGGTCCTGAACGATCGGGAAGATCGCCTGGTCAGTCTGATAGGTGGATTTAAATTGGCCTGCTTCGCGATAAAACATTGCCTCACACCCTCTCAATAATTTTTTCGCCGAACAGGCCTTGTGGTCGGAACATCAAGAACACCAGGGCCGCCATGTAAGCAAACCAGCCTTCGATGGCGCCACCGAATGCCGGGCCCCAATAGACCTCGGAAACTTTCTCAAAGACGCCGATCAATAGCCCGCCGATAATCGCACCGGGAACCGATTCAAAGCCGCCCAGGATCAACACCGGAAGCGCCTTCAAGGCAATCAACACCAGCGAGAATTGAACGCCCGCCTTGCCGCCCCACATAATGCCCGCGACCAGGGCCACGAACCCTGATACCGACCAGACAATAACCCAGATGGTTTTCAGGGGAATGCCGACGGAAAGTGCTGCTTGGTGATCGTCAGCCACCGCACGGAGCGCCCGGCCAATTGCGGTTTTCTGAAAGAATACGGCGAGAAAGGCGACGAGAATTGCGGCCGTTATGGCGGCCGTTAAATCGAAGGCATTGAGAAGAACGCCACCGATTTCAAATGAGTTTTCGGGAATGCCGATATCGAGTTTTTTGACGTTCGAGCCCCAGGCGATTTGGCCAGCGCCTTCGAACACGAAGTTCAATCCGATACACGCCATGAACAAGATAATCTGTGCCTGGTTGACCAATGGTCGCAGCATGTAGCGCTCGATCAGCATGGCGACGCCGACCATCACCGCCATTGTTAAGATGATCGCCACGATTATCGGCACGTGATTTTCCATCAGCCCGACCAAGGTCAAAGCCGCGAACAGTACCATGGCACCCTGGGCGTAATTGAAGACGCCCGATGCTTTGTAAATGAGCACGAACCCCAACGCCACCAACGAATACATGACGCCGGCCATCAGCCCGCCGATGACGACTTCCAGCAGGAATATCGGGCTGTCTGCCATATCCAGGAATGGGGCGATCAAGAATGTGTTCAGGACTTCCATGCGCGTTGGCCTCGGTTCAGGTCGGTGTTGCTGACTTAATCGTGTTGAACGCCCAAATAGGCGTCGACGACTCGTTGATTGGCGCGGACCTCGTCGGGTGTGCCGTCGGCGATTTTCTCACCGTAATCGAGCACGACAACGCGGTCCGATATATCCATGACCACACTCATGTCATGTTCGATCAATACAATAGTTGTGCCGAATTCGTCGTTCACGTCGAGGATGTAACGGCACATATCCTCTTTTTCTTCGTGGTTCATGCCGGCCATCGGCTCATCGAGCAAAAGCATATCGGGCTCGGCAGCCAGGGCGCGGGCCAGTTCGACACGTTTTTGCAGGCCGTAAGGCAGGCGACCAACGACGGTTTTGCGGATTGATTCAATTTCCAGGAAATCGATGACTTTTTCGACAACTTCCCGATTTTCCAGTTCTTCCTTCAATGCCGGGCCGAAATAAAGGGCCTGCCAAAGGAAGTTCTTTTTCATCTGCAAATTTCGCCCGGTCATGATGTTGTCCAGGGTCGTCATACCCTTAAACAAGGCGATATTCTGGAATGTCCGCGCGATGCCCTGGGAGGCCGATTCATAGGTCTCCATTTGGTGATGGGATTCGCCTTTGAAGGTGATCATGCCTTCGGTCGGTTTATAGAACCCATTGATGCAATTCAGCATCGAACTTTTACCGGCACCGTTCGGGCCGATGATGGCACGAACCTCACCTTCGTTGACATCGAAACTGACGCCGTTCAAGGCACGGACGCCGCCGAACGAGAGGCTAACGTTCGCAACGTCGAGGATGACATCACCGATTTTTCGTCCGACGGTAGGTTCTGCGGACATCTGGGGGGCCTCCTGGTTCATTATTCGGCCGCGGCCCGTGCCGTATCGGCGGTTTTTGCATCTCTGATTTGCAGATCGGCGCGGATGGTGTCCTTGCGCCCATCCTCGAAGGTCACCACAGCGTCAATTTCGCAGTGAGATTTGTCAGAATAAAGCGCCTCGATCAGATCGTCGTAACGCTCGACAACTACGTTGCGCCGAACTTTCCTTGTCCGCGTCAACTCGCCGTCATCGGCATCCAGCTCTTTGTGTAGAATAAGGAACCGCCGGATTTGTGAGCCCTTGAGGTTGTCATCGGCCGCCAAATCCGCGTTGACCTGCTCGATACAATCTTGAATGAGGTCGTATACAGTGTCCTGTCCGGCCAAATCGGTATAGCCGGAATAAGCTAGGTGCTGACGCTCTGCCCAGTTACCGACAGATTCGATATCGATATTGATGAAGGCGGCGACGTAGTCTTTTCCATCTCCGAAGGTGACGGCTTCGCGGATATGCGGGAAGAATTTCATTTTGTTTTCAATAAAGTTTGGCGCGAACATCGATTGGTCATTCAGTTTGCCGACGTCCTTGGAGCGGTCGATGATCCTGAGATCGCCATCGGAATCGATAAAGCCCGCATCGCCCGTGTGCACCCAGCCGTCATCGGTTTTGGTCTCTTTCGTCGCTTCGTCGTCCTTGAAATAGGCCTGGAAGACGCCGGGGCTACGAAACAAGACCTCGCCGTCGTCGGCAATGTTGAGTTCGACACCCAAAGCCGGTTTGCCCGACGTTTCGGGGTTTACTTCGCCGTTCCGCTGGATCGTGATGAAAACGGCCGCTTCCGTAGAGGCGTAAATTTGTTTTAGGTTCAAGCCCAGTGAGCGATAGAAGATAAAAATGTCGGGGCCGATGGCAACGCCACCCGTGTAGGCGACGCTGACGTTTGAAAGACCCAGAACGTTTTTCAATGGTGCGTAGACCAGAATATCGCCGATCTTGTACAGCAGGCGATCGCCAAACGACACGGGCTTGCCGTCCAAAATATCCAGACCGACGCGCTTCGCCACATCCATAAAGTAATGGAACATCCGTTGCTTGATCTTGGCCGCATCTTCCATGCGGATCATCACGGTGGTCAGGATGTTTTCAAAAATGCGCGGCGGCGCGAAGAAATAGCTGGGTCCGATCTCACGAAGATCTTCAAGTACCGTATCGCTGTTTTCCGGGCAATTAACGCAATAGCCGGTCACGTACGACTGAGCGTGTGAGAAAATATTGTCACCGATCCATGCCATCGGCAAGTAAGCCAAAATGCTGTCGTCGTCACCCAGGCCTTCAAGCTCTGAACAGTTGCGTCCGGTGATGATCATGTTGTCATAGCTCAGCATCACGCCCTTGGGCCGACCCGTGGTGCCCGACGTATACAGCATGATTGAAGTATCTGCGCCGGATTTGCTGGCGACACTATCGCCATAAAAGCTCTGATTGCTCTGATCAAAGGCGCGACCGCGCTCTTGAACGCTGGCATAGCTTTGAATGAATGTTTGGGCGTAGTTCCTAAGCCCGCGCGGGTCGCCAAAGATCACTTGTTCTAGTTTTGGCGTGTTGTCTTTGATCTCAAGCACCTTGTCGACTTGTTCTTGGTTCTCAACGATAGCGAACCGGGCTTCGGCGTGCTCGTAGATGTACTGCATCTCTTCGGCGACCGAGTCTTGGTAGACCGGAACTGGAATGCCGCCGGCGGCTTGGATCGCCGTCATCGCGCTATAAAGATTGGGGCGGTTATCACCACAGACGACGACTTTGTCGCCTTCGTTCAAGCCCATGTCTTTGAGGCCGCAGGCCAGCGCACGGACGTGGTCCGCCATTTGCGACCAGGTCCAGCTTTGCCAGATGCCAAAATCCTTCTCGCGGATGGCCATCTTGGCGCCGCGGACGCGGGCGTTGTGATCCAGAAGCTTGGGTAGTGTATCGAGGTCCTGCGGACTCGATGCGTTATCCGTCATCGCCGTCTTCTCTCCCTGGTCGCGGCGCGTTAGTCGCAGCCACGTGTTTCCCAAACTTCACCCCCGGCTAATGTCCGGGGGGCTCAACCTGTTCTCCATTGCCTCAATTCTTATTATATTTCGATGAGGCTATTTCTTATCGGGGCATATTGGAGAATGTCTGTTTCCTACTCAAGCCCAAAGAAACGGTCAAGCGCGAATTTACCTTTACGTAAACGTAAGGTGTATCGATATCCAAGAAATCGTATGAAATTTTGCACCTCCTTATTTCGCCCATGTCGGGTTATGCTGGAAAAACCCCTCGTACATGGTCTAGAAACGGCGCAAATTATAGAGTTCAAAATACGCCCGTCCCGAAATAGGAGGATTACCGTGTCCGTCACTGGTCAAGACAGCCTCAAGACCCGCCGCACTTTAAACGTCGGCGGTAAGGCATACGATTATTACAGCCTGGAGGCCGCTGAAGATGCGGGCCTCGGCGATATCAAGCGATTGCCGGTCTCTCTCAAGGTCTTGCTGGAGAACCTGTTGCGCCGCGAGGATGGGCGGACGGTTACTGTCGAAGACGTTAAGGCGGTTGCCGGTTGGGGCGCGGAGCGCCGATCCAGCCAAGAGATCGCGTATCGTCCGGCCCGCGTGTTACTGCAGGATTTCACCGGTGTGCCGGCAATCGTTGATCTAGCCTCCATGCGTGACGCGATGGTCGCCCTCGATGGCGATGCGCAAAAAATAAACCCGCTGAGCCCTGTCGATCTGGTTATTGATCATTCCCTGACCGCCGACTTCGCGGGCTCCGATGATGCATTTGCACAAAACGTCAAACTGGAATTCGAGCGCAATCAAGAACGCTATGAATTTTTGAAGTGGGGCAAGGGGGCGTTCGCTAATTTCCGCGTTGTGCCGCCAGGAACGGGTATTTGCCATCAGGTGAATTTGGAATATCTCTCAAGCGTCGTCTTTACCCAAGAAGACGGCGATAAAACCATTGCCTATCCCGATACCTTGGTCGGGACCGACAGTCACACCACCATGGTCAATGGCCTATCGGTGCTTGGCTGGGGCGTCGGCGGTATTGAGGCGGAAGCCGTGATGTTGGGCCAACCGATTTCAATGCTGGTGCCGGAAGTGGTCGGGTTTAAGTTGACCGGCGCCATGCCGGAAGGCACGACGGCAACTGATTTGGTGCTGACCGTCGTTGAAATGCTGCGTAAAAAAGGCGTGGTCGGAAAGTTCGTCGAATTCTATGGCTCCGGCCTCGACAATCTGACCCTTGCCGATCAGGCGACCATTGCCAACATGGCACCGGAATACGGTGCGACATGCGGGTTCTTCCCGGTTACACAGGCCAGTCTGGATTACCTGACGTTCTCCGGGCGTGACGCTGAATTGGTCGCGCTGGTCGAAGCCTATGCTAAGGCGCAGGGCATGTGGCGTGATGAAAATACGCCGGAACCTGTGTTCACCGACACATTGTTGCTTGATCTGGGTGACGTCGTTGCGTCCATCGCCGGCCCGAAACGTCCGCAGGACCGCATTGCCATGACCGCTGCGGCGTCCACCTTCAAATCGCAATTCAATGAAATCGCCGGTCGCTCTGATCAAAACGGTCGCTCTGATCAAAAGAGCGTTGCCGTCAAGGATCAGGATTATGAATTAGAGGACGGCGCGGTGATTATCGCCGCCATTACCAGTTGCACAAATACGTCGAACCCGGCGGTTATGGTGGCGGCCGGGTTGGTCGCCAAGAAAGCCAATGAGTTGGGCTTGACGGTCAAACCCTGGGTCAAGACGTCGTTAGCGCCAGGGTCCAAAGTGGTCTCCGATTATCTGGAGGCAGGTGGCCTTCAGGAACACCTTGATGCCATCGGCTACAACCTAATCGGTTACGGCTGTACGTCTTGCATTGGCAACTCGGGCCTGATCCACGAAGAACTCATCGACGCCATTGAAGACAATGGATTGGCGGTGGCGGCGGTGCTGTCATCGAACCGTAATTTCGAGGGTCGGGTTAGCCCTTGGACCAAGGCCAACTATCTGGCGTCGCCGCCGTTGGTCGTCGCCTACGCCATCGCCGGCAACATGAACATCGACATCATGACTGAGTCGTTGGGCGAAGATACCGACGGTAATCCCGTCTACTTGAAGGACATCTGGCCAACGACCAAAGAGGTCAACGACTATATGACGACCATATTGACGCCGGAGATGTTCCGCCAACGCTACGCCAACGTTTTTGATGGCGAAGAAAATTGGCAGGGCATCAAGACCGCGAATAGCGAAACCTATCCGTGGTCGCCGGGATCCACCTATATTCAGCACCCGCCATTCTTTGAAGACGTGAGCCCCGAAGGCCGGGACCCTGCCGACATCATCGGTGCGCGCCCGCTGGCCATCTTGGGTGCTTCAATCACCACTGATCACATCTCGCCTGCGGGATCGATCATGAAGGAAAGCCCGGCCGGTGAATTTTTACTGGAACACCAGGTCCGTCCCAAGGACTTCAACTCCTACGGTTCCAGGCGCGGCAATCATGAAGTGATGATGCGCGGCACGTTCGCCAATATCCGGATCAAAAACGGTATGGCGCCGGGCACGGAAGGCGGCGTGACGAAGCACCAGCCGTCGGGCGACGTGATGTCGATTTATGACGCGGCCATGCGCTACAAAGAAGATGGTACACCCTTGGTCATCATCGGTGGCTCGCTGTACGGCACCGGCTCGTCGCGCGACTGGGCCGCCAAGGGCACCCAGCTGTTGGGCGCCAAGGCCGTGATCGTTGAAAGCTTTGAACGCATTCATCGCTCCAACTTGGTCGGCATGGGCGTCATGCCTTTGCAGTTCAAGGATGGTGTGAGCCGCGAGTCCCTCGGATTGGATGGCAGCGAAATCTTCGATATTACGGGCATGGCCGGCGGTATCACGCCTCGGATGGATGTGACAATGCTGATCAAACGTGCCGACGGCAGCAGTGAGGAAACCACGTTGCTCTGCCGTATCGATACGTTGGATGAAGTCGACTATTATCTCGCCGGCGGCATCTTGCAGTTCGTTTTGACGAACTTGAACAAAGCGGCGTAGCGCCTCCACGCCGCCTGGAATGTAAGCCCCCGCTTCATGGCGGGGGCTTTTTTCTGTCAATTAGCGAAGCCTGATATTATCAAAACCGCGTGACGCACCGCGGGTTGCGGCCTTAATCGAGGCATTTCACCGCCATGTGATTGGCCTCGAGCCCGGATTTCCCTTACCGATAGTTTCCATGAAACGAATGTGTCACAAGCTTGCTGCGGTCGCCATGGCGCTCGGTGTGTTGAGCGGGCCAGCCGCCGGCGCCGAAAAAGCGCTGACCGTGGTTGAGTTGTTCACGTCGCAGGGGTGCTCATCGTGCCCACCCGCCGATGCACTGGTTGGCGAGTTGGCGAAGCGCGACGACGTCTTGGCGCTTTCCGTCCATGTTGACTATTGGGATTACATCGGCTGGAAAGACCCCTACGCGCGCGCCGAACACACCGAGCGCCAGCGCCAGTACTCACGGAAATTCGAACTCCGATACGTCTACACCCCACAGATGGTCGTACATGGCGCCTATCAATCGGTCGGCGGCGACCGAGGCGACATCATGGAAATGGTCGATAAGGCGCGCGCTTTGCCCCGTGTTCCGGTCAAGCTGAAACGTGGGCCGAACGGTGTTCAGTTGGACTTGCCGGCCGGGTCCGTCGACGGCGATGTGGAAATCCTATCGGTATTTTTTGACCGTCGCCACGACACCAATATCAAACGCGGCGAAAACAGCGGCCGCACGTTGTCCCACTATAATGTCGTGCGCAAAATGAAACGCATCGGGACATGGAACGGCGAGGCCATGCGTATGTCCGTGATGTCCGAAGACGCGGGCGGCGAGGTTTGCGCGGTCATTCTACAAATGGCCGGCAGCCGGCAGATCATCGGCGCGGACTGGATTGCCCTCGACGGCACCTAAGCCACCGCAGCCCTATTCGGCAGCCCTTAAATTCATTGTCCTAGCCATGCAATTGTCTCCGTGTCGTCAAAACGTCGCTATCGAAGACATGGGTACGAGGCCGGTGGACGAATGATCAGATCAAGCCTTTTTCCATAACCGACGCCAGCCGTTTTGAGAACGCCATCGGGTCGGCAAGCGGTTCACCTTCAACGATCCGGGCTTGATCAAGCAACAAGTAGGCGGCTTCTTCGACCACCGGATCAATGCCTTCGGCTTTTTTCGCTTTCACCACGAGCTTTGAAATCAAGGCATGATCCGGATTGATTTCCATCACCCGGGGCGTCGCTTCGTTGATCTGATTGTGCTGTTTCATGATGCGTTCGATATGCATATCCATATCGCCGTCATCGGCCACTAGGCAGACGGGGCTGTCGGTCAAGCGGTCCGAGGCACGTACATCCTTGACCTTGTCGCCCAGCGCCACCTTGAAGGCGGCAAGCAGCGGCTCAATCTTGCTGGTTTTTTCGGCGTCTTCGTTCTTTTTGTCGTCGCCGTCCTTTGCCTCATCGTCCTTGGTATCATCTTTCGATTTGCCGATATTGCTGAGTTCGGCACCGCCACGGGTCGCCGATTTGAAGGATTTCTCCTCAAACTGCCCGACCGACGGAATCCAAAACTCATCAACCGGATCGGTCAGAAGCAAAACTTCCACGCCCTTTGCCTTGAAGCCCTCCAATTGCGGGCTTTGGGCAATGGTGTCTGCGTCCTCACCGGAAATGTAAAAGATCGTGTCCTGACCGTCCTTCATGCGCCCGATATAATCCTTGAGCGTGATCAGGCCGTCTTCGGAGGTTGAATGGAAGCGGGCAAGCTCGAGCAGCGTCTCGCGATTTTCAAAGTCCTCATAAAGGCCTTCTTTCAGGACCGCGCCGAAGTTATCCCAAAATTGGGCGTAATCTTCCGGTGCTTTCTCGGCCTTCTTTTTCAGTTCATTGAAGACCCGTTTGGTCAGCGCTTTTTTGATCTTTGCCAGGGCCGGATTGTGCTGCAGCATCTCGCGGCTGATGTTCAAAGGGAGGTCTTCGGAATCGACAACGCCACGCACGAACCGGAAATATGACGGCAACAATTCGTCACAATTGTCAGTGATATAGACGCGTTTCACATAAAGTTTGAGTTGCGTCTTACGCTCGGCGTTGAACAAATCGAAGGGCCGGCTTGAGGGCAGGTACAACAAGCTGGTGTAGGACATCACGCCCTCGACCCGGTTGTGCAGCGTCAGCCACGGCTCGTCCCACATCTGGCCGACGTGGTGGTAGAACTCTTTGTATTCGTCGTCCGAGATGTCCTTTTTCGCCCGCGTCCAAAGTGCGGATGCCTGGTTCAAAGTTTTCTCTTCGGCGTCCTTGCCTTCTGCAGCCAGAATGATCGGGATTCCAATGTGATCGGAGTACGTCTTGACGATGTGCTCGATGCGCGCCGCGTCCAGGAATTCCTTATCTTCCTTTTTCAAATGCACCGTGACGTCGGTGCCGTGCTGATCGCGAGACGCTTCGTCGATGGTGAACTCACCGGTGCCGTCTGATGTCCAAAGCCAGGCTTTGTCTTCGCCGGCCTTGCGGGTCGTGACTTCGACCTTGTCGGCGACCATGAACGATGAATAGAACCCGACACCGAACTGTCCGATGAGATCGATATCACCACCGGCATCGTCGCCTTTTTTCTTTTTCTTTTCCTTCGCGTCCTTCGATGCCGTCAGTGCATCCATGAAGGCTTGGGTGCCGGACCGCGCGATTGTACCCAGCGTCTCCACCAAATCGTCACGGTTCATGCCGATCCCGTTGTCGGCAATCGTCAATGTCTTGGCTTTTTTGTCGGTCACGAGCGTGACCTGGAATATCCCTGAATCCTGTAACAAGCCCGGATTGACCAATGCCTCATAGCGCAATTTGTCGCAGGCATCCGACGCGTTCGAGATCAATTCCCTGAGGAAGATCTCTTTGTGGCTATAAAGCGCGTGGGCGACGATATCGAGAAGCTTCGAGACCTCGGCCTGAAATGAGAATGTTTCTTTGGTCATTTTCTGCAAACCCCAAGTTTGTTTCCCGGTTAATCGGGGAACCCCAAAATTCGCGCCTGATATGGACTTGTGCGCCGTATTGCGCAAGTCCCCTTGCGGCAATTAGGGGTTTTCCGTCATGCTCGGGTGCATGGACGCGGCAAAGCTTGAACAGGCACATCACCGGTTGATCCGGGAATTCCGCCGCGATGCGCTGGATACCGCCAACTGGACCGGGCGTAAGGAATTTTCAGATGCCACCATGAAGGCCATGGCGGCGGTCAAGCGGCACTTGTTTGTACTTCCGGAACACGAGGTCGCCGCCTACGTCAACCGACCGCAGTCCATCGGCCACGGCCAAACCATCTCGCAACCTTATATCGTTGCCTTGATGACGGATTTTCTCGATCTCAACGGCGATGAAAAGATATTAGAAATCGGCACCGGGTCGGGTTATCAGGCCGCCGTGTTGGGCGAGGTCTTGAAGACCGGCCACGTCTATACCATTGAAATTGTCGAAGCCCTGGCCAAAGCCGCGACCAAGCGCTTGAAAGAATTGAAATACGCCAACGTCACTGTCCGACACGGCGACGGCTACAAGGGCTGGCCCGAGAACGCCCCGTTCGACGCCATCATCGTCACCGCCGCCCCGAAAACCATCCCCGAAGCTTTGACCGAACAACTCATACCGGGCGGCCGGATGATCGTCCCCATCGGCCGCGCCCACGACCGCCAAACGCTGACCCTGGTGCGTAAGGGCAATGACGGCCAAGTGACCGTCGATAAGGTTCTGCCGGTGGCCTTTGTGCCGATGGTGCGGAGCAAGCCGTAATCCCGGTTTCAATGGCTGCACCGAACGTTATGATGTCGCAACCGGGACAGGATGATTCGAATGCAATGCCCCAACTGTGGCGCTGATAATCCCGACACAAATAAGTTCTGCGGTCAGTGCGGGCAGGGGTTGGCGGTTGCTGAGGTGGCATCATCACGGCCCGCGTCCGCGCCCTCCGCCGAGCATGATGCCGGCGCTGAGCGCCGCCAACTGACAGTGATGTTCTGTGACCTTGTCGGCTCAACGGCGCTGTCGGTGGAATTGGATCCCGAAGACCTGCGTGATGTTATTGCCGCCTATCAGAGCGCTTGCGTCACGATGATCGAGGAATTCGGCGGATATGTGGCGCGCTATATGGGCGACGGCATCCTGGCCTATTTCGGTTACCCGCAGGCCCATGAGGACGACCCCGAGCGTGCCGTCCGGGCCGGCCCGAAAATTATCGATGCGGTCCGGGCGCTGGAATTTCAGGTCGATGTCATGCCCGAGGTCCGCTTGGGCGTTGCTACCGGCCTTGTCGTTGCCGGTGACATTATCGGCCAAGGGGCATCGGAAGAGCATGCCGTTTTGGGCGTCACACCCAATCTGGCGGCCCGGCTTCAGGGGTTGGCCGAACCCAATTGCATGGTGATCAGTGACCAAACATACCGATTGTGCGGCGGGTTCTTCGATTACACGGACATGGGCACACATGATTTGAAAGGCATCCGCGATTAGGCGCAGGCCTGGCAGGTATTGGGCATAAGCCGTGTCACTGGCCGTTTCGAAGCGGCAGCCCATCACCTGGCACCGATTGTCGGACGGGCACAGGAAATCGCTCTGCTTACGGATCTCTGGGGTCGCGCAGCGAACGGTGCCGGGCAGGCTGCAATGCTCAGTGGTGAGGCCGGTGTCGGAAAATCACGCGTTGTCGCAGCGCTCCGCGAGCATGTCGAACAACATGGCGCCAACACTGTCCTCATCTCGTGTTCAACCTTTCACACCAATGACGCGTTCCATCCGATTATCGCCTGGCTGTCGCGGGAAATTGAACTTCTGCCCGATGATGGGCCTGTCGCACGCACCGCAAAGTTTTCAAAATATTTCAGTAAGTTGTCGTCTGGCCCTGCATCGATTTTCCCTGCATCGATTTTCGACTTGGCGATGCTGTTGGGGGCGGCCGATAACCTGTCAGCGGAACCCGAAGACGCCGGTCCCGATGAGCGTAAGCGGCGAATTTACGAAGCTGTTGCCTCCGTAATCTTGGCGAAGGCGGTGGACAGTCCGTTGTTTGTTATTGTCGAAGATACCCATTGGATCGATCCGTCATCGCAAATACTTTTGGAAAACCTGTCGGCGCGATTGGGCAACCACGATGCTATTCAACGCGTGTTGGTGTTGATGACGACGCGGCCGGAATCCGACAAGCATTGGGACGACGGTGCCGGATTGACATATATGGCCCTTGACCGATTGGACAAATCGGGCAGCGAAGCGTTGATCGACAATGTCACTGGCGGGCGGGCGTTGCCGCCGGAAGTCCACGACGAAATTCTGGCCAAGACCGACGGCGTGCCGCTGTTTGTCGAGGAGCTGACCAAAACGGTATTGGAATCTGATTTGATTGGCGAAAACGACGGTCGGTTTGTGCTTACCGGCCCCTTGTCGTCATTGGCCATTCCGGCGTCCCTTCAAGACTCGCTGATGGCAAGGCTGGATAGATTGGGTCCGGTCAAAGAGGTCGCACAATTGGCCTCGGTCCTCGGCCGAACATTCCGCCAGCGTGTGCTCGCCATGATCACGCCTCTGGATGCCGGTCAATTGGACGCGGCCGTTGGCCGGTTGATTGACGCGGAATTGGTGTTCCAGCGCGCCGTGGAACCGGAAATTTTTCACGAGTTCAAGCATGCGCTTGTCCAGGAAGGAGCCTACGCGTCCTTGTTGAAAAGCACCCGCCAGCGTTTCCACGCCGAAGTCGCCGATGCCATGGAGCGGGAGTTCCCGGAAATTGTCGCGAGCGAACCTGGGTTGGTTGCGCGTCATTTGACTGAGGCCGGGGATGCGCTGCGCGCAGGACGAATCCGTACGCTACCTACGCAACGGCCTGGGTGCCGTGGCAACGCTCGATTACAACGAAGAACGGGCGGACCATGAGCTTGCGCTTGGCATGGAATTGGTCGAGGGAATGCGCATTCTTGATCAATATGACGACGCCTTGAATCTTCTCGATCAATTGGAAGAGACCGCCGGCCGTTTCCAACGGCAGGCCGATCTGTCCCGGGTGCATTTTTACCGTGGCAGCATCTTCTTTCCGCTTGGCAATCTTGACGGCTGTTTGCACGAACAAGAGAAGGCCCGCCAATATGCGCGCGAAGCCGGATCGCCGGAGAACGAAGCCCGCGCGCTGAGTGGCCTCGGCGATGCGCACTACATGCGCGGCCAGATGATCACCGCGCACCGTCATTTCGAGGACTGTGTTTCGCTTTGCCGCGATCATGGCTTGGCCGCCATCGAAGCCGCCAATCTGGCGCTTTGCGGCCATACCAATCTTTACGTGAACGAATTGGCGTCAGCGCTTAGTGATTGTATGCGGGCCGTCGACATGGCCGTTGAAAACCGCAACAGCCGCGCCGAGATTGTCGCCAGGGGCAGCGTTGCCGGGAAAATTTATTTCGATATGGGAAACCTGGCCGAGGCCCGCGCACAGTGTACACGCGCTTTGGAATTGGCTGAGCGCCTGGGTGCTGGCCGATTTGAACCGATCAATCTGGCGATCATCGCAAAGGTCGCATTCCTTGAGGGTGAGCGCGCCGACGCCATTGATCTGGCCGAAAAAGGTGTAGCGATCAGCCGGGACACCGGGCTCAAATCATCCGGCGGCATGGCCTTTGGCGCGCTGGCCGTCGTCACCGATGATGCCGGGCGGCGGGGTGAAATATTAGCCGAAGGCATGACGGTCCTGGAAAGCGGTTCCGTCAGCCACAACCATCTATGGTTCTATCGTGATGCTATGGGATCATGCCTGGCGGCTGGCGATTGGCCCGCTGTTGAGCAATTTTCAAAGGTTGCCGAAGGGTATACTGCCGCCGAACCGTTGCCCTGGATGGACATGCTGATTGCGCGGGCGCGGCTGTTGGCGGCGCTGGGTCAGAACCCAAGTGATACGGTCGCTAGAAGCGATCTCAAGCAGCTTCGGGTCGATGCGAACCGGGTCGGTTTCATGTCCATTTTGCCGGCCATGGACGCGGCGATGGCATAATGACAGCCATCGGTCTTGCTGGCTGGCCGGACCGCGCCTAAGGTTCCTGGCGGATTTTAAGAGATAACAGGAGAGATGGCCATGGCTGGCAAGGGACCCAAGGACTATGACGATCTGATTGTTTATTTCGAAGGCGACTACGTGCCCTGGAATGATGCCAAGGTGCATGTCTTTGCGCCGGCGGTGAAATACGGCGCCGGTATCTTTGAGGGCATCCGTGGCTATTGGTCGGAAACCCAAGGGAAAATGTTGATTTTCCGGCTGCCGGAACATTTGGCGCGCCTTGAGTATTCACAGAAAGTCATGCGCTTTGATCGCATTTTCCGGGCAGACGATGTTGCTGGGCCGCTGTTGGAAATGATGCGCCGGAACAAATTCGACCAGCATGTTCATATCCGCCCGACGGTATATGTCGACGGCGATGGCGAGGCGGGCTCGGAAGGCCCGGTTGACGTGTCCATTACCGCCGTTCGGCGGCCGAAGAAAGCGTTCACGGAAACCGGCTGCAAAGTTCAAGTCAGTTCCTGGCAGCGCCTGGCCGACATGGCCATGCCGACACGAGTCAAGGCGAACGCCAATTACAACAATTCGCGCATGGCCAGCCTACAGGCGAAAAATGACGGGTATGACACGGCGTTGATGCTGAATGCGAACGGCCACGTCTCAGAAGGCCCCGGCATGTGTTTTTTCATGATCCGGAACGGCGTGCCGATTACGCCGTCGATCACATCGAACATCTTGGAAAGTGTTACGCGCGCCACGGTGATGGAATTATTGAACGATGAAATGAGCCTACAAACGGTGGAGCGCGAGGTCGACCGCAGCGAGCTTTACGCCGCCGAGGAAGCGTTCTTCTGTGGCACGGCGTGGGAGATCACGCCGGTCACCCATATCGATGGCTTGGCGGTCGGAAATGGCGAGATTGGGCCGATCACCGCGAAGCTTCGCGATACCTATTTTGATATCGCCATGGGCGCCGTCCCCGACACGCGGGGCTGGATCACCGAAGTTTAAAGCAATTCCCGAGCAGATTGTGAAATCTGCGACGACGCATTTGCGGCTAAAAAAAGCAATTCCCGAGCAGATTGTGAAATCTGCGACGACGCATTTGCGCCAACAAATACCTAAAAAATCGGCTTTGTTTCGGCCATGGCCGGGCGTTGCATGATGCGCTCAAACCATGCGCTGAGTACCGGCCTGCCGGCGCGCCAATTGTCACTGGCGTGGCGCCAATCGGCGTATCCCAGTGCTGAGACGGCTGAGATCGTGCCCATGTGGACGGCGTCGCCGAAATCGGCGGCGAAGGCCTCCAGGGCGTCGTAACTGCGCCCAGCCCGACCGCTTTCTTTTTCAATGAGCGCCGGGGATTGTTCGGACGGGTCGCGGCGGGTCTCGTGGCTACGTAGAAATAATGAGTCCATCAGCAACGTAGACACGCCTTCGATCTGCAGCGCCAGATCGCGGGCTGCTGGGTCGCTCGGATAAAGTTTACCGCCGGACATTTCATCAAGATAACGCGTAATGATCAATGTTTCGACCAAGAACGCGCCGCTGTCGGTCTCCAGCGCCGGCACCTTGCCGCCGGGTCCATTGGCGAACAACACGGCGTCGTTCTCATCGCGCGGCGTCAAATCGATTTGTTCGACGCGGTCCGGCAGGCCGACTTCAATGATTGCAATGCGCGCGCGCCGCGCGTACGGGGAGTTTCCTGAGTAATATAATTTCATGTTGATGTCCTTTGGCTGACCTGATCAATGAAATGGCCCGCGATAAGGCCGGCGAAAGTATCGTGCACCTATAGCGTTCGAGACTGATCCAAATCAACACGAGATTTCTACTTCGGCGCTACAATGAACATGTCACTTAATCTAGCTTTGGGAGGAAATGAGATGCGAAACGTTCTGGTCTCCTCGCTGAAATATCAGCAGGCTGTTTGGGAAGCCGGTGCCAACACGGTGCTCCTTATGAGTGAAGCCTACGGACGCGTGTTCCAACAACAATGCGACCTTTTTCATGGAGCTTGTGATGTCCGCCGGGCGGATGAACCTTCGATGAAAAACCCGACGGCTAAACGGGCGCGAAAAAAGCGCGTAAAGACGAAGTCGCCCTGTACCGGCGCGGATCTTCGCGATCACTATGGCAATCGAGCCCACGACGTGGATGTTGAGCGGATTTGAGATACCTGCCGGCGCCGATATTTGCCGATACGCCGGTTGGCGTTATGATAATCGGCATGACCAAGTTCTCGGCACCGAAAGATCCGTGGACCGCTGTCCGGGACCATTTGGAAGATATCCGCAAAGAAATCCAGGCGGAAATCAGCGCATATCCCATGCCTATTCCTGGCTGCGATGTACAGTACAACCATCTGCTTGAGCAGCGCGATTTGATCTTGCGCGAGATTGGCCGTCTGGAGGCCGAATTGAAGTCTGCTGCAGCCGGCGACGGTGTGACGGCATTTGTAGAAAGTTCGGTTTATTTTGGAAACGAAGACGCGCTGCCATCGGTCCTGGGAAGGCTCTAGGCCTCTTGCGCCAGGGGAAGATTGACCAACAGGTTTTGCGGTTTCAGCCGAACGCGTTTGTCTTCCGTCATGCAGAGCGCCAAATAAACCGCGCGCCCCGCAACGTCGGCGCGCATCAGGCTCGGGTCTTTGAATTCCAGGCGGAATAACGACAACAGGCGTTCCAGGCATTCTTCTTCGACCTCTCTGGCCTCGTATAAATCATTCAATAGAGCCGTCGCCTCGGCGTCCAGGCCGACGTGCCAGACCCAGCGTTCATCGCTGATTTGTTGGACCGGCTGAATGGAGACCTCGGCTTCGAGAAAATGCTTCACCCAGGTTTCCAGGACCCGACACAAGGCATCCAGGCCGGGGCGCGAAAAAGTAACGTCCAGGACCGTGTCGAATTTCTCGTTTCTGGGCCAGTACATTTCAGCCGCAGTGTCCGCTAGCAGGACATCCATTTCCACTTCCCGGGCCTGGACGCCGCCTTCCACCAGAAGTTTGCCAAGATTGCCGAAGCCGCCACTGGCGCCGAGCATATCGACGACCTCTTTATCACCCAGCAAGATCGCCCCTTCATGCAATGTCGCTTGTTGTTCGCGGAACAAAAGCTCGGCGGCGCGGGCCCGGAATGGGTCGCGCGACTGACCAACCACGTGGCGTGCCACGGCTTGCGCCAATTGGTCGACAAACAGCGGCGGGACGTTGACGCCACCCTCACGGAACAGGCTTAGATAAGCTGCTTCGACGGTGCCGGCGCTAATCAGCCGGTCACGGAAGCTCAGCACAACGCGGTAATTTTCCTGGGCGTCGGGATCTTCGAAGGCGTTGATATCTGCGTCAGTCACCTCGGTGCGTGGCGCCTCCATGAGCCGGGCATGCAGGGTACGCTCGGCATCGCAGGACTCGTCGATGGGCGCGACTTCCGGCCGCATCCAATAGGCGCGCAGGAAATCGTCGGTGATCGCCAGCCAGCCATTTTCATCCGCGTGCAGTAGCCGGTAGCCGCTGTTCGGCCAAAGTTCGAGTAAGGGATCGGAAATGGTCTGCGCTCCGCTTAGTTATGGCCACTGATTTTGGCGTGCATCGGTTTAGTCTCATCGAATTTTTGTTTTTGCTCGTCGCTGGCGGGTTCTTGGTGTTTATCCTTCCACTCGCCATAGGGCATGCCGTAGACCACTTCGCGGGCTTTGTCGTAATTCATCTCAATGCCTTTTTCCGTGGCCGCGGCCATGTACCACTTGGACAGGCAGTTGCGGCAAAAACCGGCCAAATTCATGATGTCGATATTCTGCGCGTCGGTGCGATTTTGAAGGTGCGCCACCAGGCCCCGAAATGCGGCGGCTTCAAGCTCGATGCGGGTTTGATCGTCCATGGGTCGTGTCTCCAGTTGATCTTAAGTTGCTTATCATATGGGGTGTTCGGGCCGGTATGGCCAGGGTGATTAGCGTTTGACCGCCCGCCAGCCGATGTCGGTGCGGTTGAAGCCTTCCGGCCAATCAATCTTGGCGACCGCCTCGTAGGCTTTTTTCTGTGCCTTGGTGACGCCGGGCGCCATGGCAGTGACGCCCAGAACGCGGCCGCCGCTGGCCAAGATGCGCTCGCCGTCCAACGTGGTGCCGGCGTGAAAGACAACGGCGCCGTTTGCCTCGGCGTCACCCAAGCCTTTGATCTCTGATCCTTTTTCATAGGATCCGGGGTACCCTTCGGCAGCCATGACGACGGTCAGGGCAGCGTTGCGGTGCCATTCCAGTTCGACCTTATCCAGTTTTCCGTTCACGGCGGCCAAGAGGACCTCCAAAAAGTCGGATTTCAGGCGCATCATCAAGGGCTGGCATTCCGGGTCGCCGAAGCGGCAGTTGTATTCGATCAGCCGTGGCCCTTGTTCGGTGATCATCAATCCGGCGAACAGGACGCCTTTGAAGGGGATGCCGTCATCGGCCATGCCGCGGATGGTCGGCTCGATGATGGTTTCCATGATCTGCTTACTCATTGCCTTGTCGATGACCGGCGCCGGCGAATAGGCGCCCATGCCGCCGGTGTTGGGGCCTTCGTCGCCGTCGTAGGCAGCCTTGTGGTCTTGGGCCGCAACCAGGGGCAGCGCGTGTTCACCGTCTACTAGGGCGAAGAAACTGGCTTCCTCGCCGGTCATGAACTCTTCGATGACGACTTCCGTTCCCGCGTCACCGAAGGCGGACTCGATCATGATGTGATCGATCGCCGCATAGGCCTCGTTTTCATTGCGGCAAAGGATGACACCTTTGCCGGCGGCCAGACCGTCCGCCTTGACGACGATGGGCGCGCCATGGACACGGATATACTCTTTCGCCGCATCGCATTCGTCGAAGCGGGCGTAATCGGCGGTGGGGATGTTGTATTTGGCGCAAAGATCCTTCATCAGGCCCTTCGAGCCCTCGATCATCGCCGCCTCGGCGCTGGGGCCGAAAACCTTGATGCCGGCTTCATCCAATCGGTCGGCCATGCCGGCGACCAAGGGGGCTTCCGGGCCAACCACAACCAGATCGATTTTTTCCGATGTTGCGAATCCGACGATACCGGGGATGTCTTCGGCATCGATATCAGTGCATTCGGCGACGCTACTGATGCCGCCGTTACCCGGTGCGCAGTAGAGTTTTTTCAACATTGGCGACTTCGCAATCGCCCAGCAAAGCGCGTGTTCGCGGCCTCCCGAGCCGACGACCAAAACCTTCATCTCAATTTTCCTCCTAGGCTTTTTCGCAAGGCTATTTATGCCCTTGTGCAGGCTTGAGGTTTTGTATGATACATACTCTAGCCATGAACGACGATACGTCCATATCAAACACCGCGCACAACCTGCCGGAAATGAGCGTCAGCGAAATTTCCGGCGCTCTGAAGGCTATGGTCGAAGGGGCGTTTCAACGCGTCCGGGTGCGCGGTGAAATTTCCGGCTTCAAGCGCGCACCTTCCGGGCACCTTTATTTTGCCCTCAAGGATACTGACGCCGTGCTCGACGGTGTGTGCTGGAAAGGCACGGCGGCCCGATTGCGCGTCGCGCCGGAGGACGGTTTGGAAATTATCGCGACGGGCCGGTTGACCACCTACGCCGGGCGCTCGAAATATCAGATCGTCGTCGACAGCATTGAGATGGCCGGCGAAGGGGCCTTGCTGAAACTTCTAGAGGATCGACGCCGGCAATTGGCCGCTGAAGGTCTGTTTGATGAGAGTCGTAAAGTCGATCCGCCGTTTTTGCCCGAGGTGATCGGAATCGTAACCTCGCCCACCGGCGCGGTGATCCGCGATATCCTGCACCGCCTAGCTGACCGCTTTCCCCGACACGTTCTGGTTTGGCCTGTGTTGGTGCAGGGCGATGGTGCGGCGAAGCAGATCGCGGCGGCCATTCAGGGATTTAATGATTTGTCTGAAGGCGCCGCCGTGCCCCGGCCCGACGTTTTGATTGTCGCGCGCGGGGGCGGCAGCGTCGAAGATCTTTGGGCGTTTAACGAAGAGATTGTTGTCCGCGTCGCGGCCGAAAGCGTGATCCCGTTAATTTCCGCCGTTGGTCATGAGACGGATACCACACTCATCGACTTCGCCTCGGATCTTCGTGCGCCGACACCCACGGCTGCCGCCGAACTGGCGGTTCCCGTGCGCCATGAATTGCTGGCCCAGGTTATGGACGATGGTGCGCGCTTGGTGAGCGCCGCGCATCGGATGGTGCGTGATGGCCGGACCCGGTTGGATGGGCTATCGCGCGGCCTACCTGATTTGAAGCGGATGATTGGCGAACACGCGCAGCGTCTGGACGATTGGAGCGAACGCCTGACCAACAGCCTGGGCGTCGGCTTGATGGCGCGGCAGCGTGATCTGGCGGCAGTGGCGGGAAGGCTTAGAAAACCCAATCAGCGCATCGATCAAGCAGCCGAACGCCTGGCGCAAGAAAGCCATACCTTGAAGCGCGCCATGACCGCCACACTCAAAGACCGGCGCACGCGTTTGGCGCAGGCCGCGGCACTGCTTGAGAGTTATTCTCATGAGCGGGTGTTGGAGCGGGGCTTCGCGCTTGTCACCGGGGCCGATGGCGAGGCCGTGAAGTCGGTGACGAATTTGAGCCCCGCCGATAATGTCGGCCTGCGGTTTTATGACGGCCACGCTGATGCCACGATCACGAAAACGGACGGCAAGCCTGTGGGCGTCTCCAAAAAACCAGCGAAGAAGCCGGGTCCTAAACGCCCGGCGGACGAGCGCCAAGGAAAACTGCTTTGAGACATGTCCGCCGCGCGCTCCTTGTGATCTCAAGCAGCGTATTGGTCGCTGTCGGCAATGCAAATGCGGCTTGCACTATTCCGTTTCAGGGCCAAGCGATGCAAGGCGGATTGGTGATCGGCCGCGCCGCGCCGACCTCCCAGGTGCAGGTTGCCGGCAAACCGGTCCGGGTCTCAAACGACGGGTTGTTTCTGGTGGGTTTCGGACGCGATGCGCCGTCCGAGATTAAAGTCGAAGTGATCTCAAATGACGGCAAAATGATTTGTAATCTCGCCGTTGAGCGCCGGAAATACGATATTCAGCGGATCGACGGATTGCCGAAAAGGAAAGTCACGCCCAAAGCCGTCGACGTGAAGCGGATCCGTGCCGACAACGCCGCCATCGGAAAGGTGAGGAAACTGAACTCCGCCGGCACCGATTTCGCCGATGGTTTCGCCTGGCCATTGAAAGGCCGGATCAGTGGCGTGTTCGGCAGCCAACGCGTCCTCAACGGTAAACCGCGCCGCCCCCACAACGGCGTCGATATCGCCGCGCCCAAAGGCACGCCCATTGTCGCGCCGGCGCCGGGCAAAGTGGTGCTGGTGCACCCCGATATGTTTTATACCGGCAAGTCCATCATGATCGATCACGGCCACGGCCTGAGCAGCGTTTATGTCCACATGAGTGAGATCAGCGTCAAAGAGGGCCAGCGTGTCGCCGCCGGCGATCAAATCGGCAAGGTCGGCATGACAGGGCGGGCCACCGGGCCGCACCTGCATTGGGGGATGTCGCTATTCAAGACCCATCTTGATCCGGCGCTTTTGGCCGGGCCCCTGGAAAAGAAATAAACGTCGGAAAAAAATAAGCGTCAATCGGGCCAACGGTTGTGAAGCCAGAGCCATTGTGCCGGGTTATTACGAATCCAAGTTTCCAATTGTTCGTTGATTTTGGTCATGAAAGCTAAGGTATCGTGATTACGTTCGCCGGTGGGCGCAAACTCAATCGGTGCCAGGAAACTGACGCGAAACCGCGCGCCTTTGGTGCGTTCGATGCGCACCGGCACCACCGGACAATCGTACTTCAGCGCCAATTGTGCCAGCGCCGGCGCGGTCATTGCGTCACGGCCAAAAAATGGCACCGCGATTCCGTCATTCATTTTCTGGTCGGCCATGATACCCAAATGCCGCCCGGCCTGTAGCGATTTCAACATCTGGCGGGCGCCAGCGGCACCTTTTGGAATGAGATTGCCGCTGACGTTGGCATCGCGTCTGCGGTAAAGCCATCCGGTCAACTTGTTGGAGGCTTCGCGGTACACAATATCCAGAGGCACGTCGTGCTGGCTGATGGAAATCGCTGGCAATTCCCAGTTGGCAAAATGCCCAGATACGAAAATGGCGGCCTTGCCGCCCGCCCGCACGTGCTCAATGTGTTCACCGCCGGCGATCTCAATCCGGGGGTCTGCCGGCCCGCCCGGTTTTGAGATTTTGAACTTGCCGAGGTGCGGGTATTCGCCGGCGGTGCGTCCCAGGTTTTCCCACATGCCGCAAACAATGGGCGCGATCTCCGCTGCGGTCATTTCCGGAAATGCTCGAGTCAGGTTTCGTTCAGCGCGCGCCGATGCCCGCAACCGGGGGCCAATCGTCCTCCCGATCCAGCCGCCCAGACCGGATGCGGCATCGACCGGTAGTAGCCAAAATGACCAATAGAAAACGCCTGCGGCCGCAGCCTCCAGGGCATGGACTGATTTTCGTCGCCAGGAATCTCGTTTTGCCGCCATCAACTGGTCGTCGCCAACAGGGAATTCAACACACCTTCCAAGGCAGCTTCGTCCTCCCATTGCAGGGTGATTGTCAAGGTTTCAACCTCGGCGCGGTCCGTTGCGGCAAGTCGGGCGAAATCCTTTTCTGTGGTGATCAGGCAGGCCTCATGGCGTTCGGCGAGGTCTCGCAGGAACGCCATGTCGTCAGATGTGTAGGGGTGGTGATCGGGATAGGAGGCGGCTTCTGAAATCTTGAAGCCGGCGCCGTCCAGGGTATCGAAAAACTTCTGCGGCCGGCCGATGCCGGCAAAGGCGACGACCGCCGAGCCATCGCCCGATTGGACCGGAGAAATGTTGGCGCGCAGGATAGGGCGGTTTGATTGATTGATATTCGCAAGGTCTGTTGCCACATTCGTCACGTCGTCGCCGATGATGACCACCGCATAGGCGCGCTCTAACGCTGTGGCAAGCGGCTCGCGCAGCGGGCCGGCCGGCATTTGGCGGCCGTTGCCAATTCCGAAACCGCCGTCGATAACCAGCAACGATAAATCCTTCGTGACGGATGGGTTTTGAAAGCCGTCATCCATGATGATGATACCGGCGCCCGCATCAATTGCACACCGGGCGCCTTGGGCGCGGTCCTTGGCAACCCAGGTCGGTGCGATTGCCGCCAACAGCAACGGCTCATCACCGACGTCAAGGCTGCCATGGGTGTTCGTGTCGACCCGCACCGGCCCGGTCATGGTCCCACCGTAACCACGGCTCAGAAAATGGACGGCCACATCGCGGGCTATAAGACGGCGGCCTAAATCCTGTGCCACCGGCGTCTTGCCGGCACCACCGGCGGTGACGTTGCCGATACAAATTACCGGAACCGGGGAGCTATAGGGCTGGCCAGCCATGGCACCACAGAGCCGCCGCGCTGATGCATACAGCCACGATGCGGGCAACAATAACGCCGAGCTGACGCCGCCACGGCCTTTAGACCAGAAGTCCGGCGCTCTCACGTTGCTCCCTCCTTATCGGTCAGGCCATCGAGGTAGGGATTAAGCTCTGAAATGACCGTATCAAGAATACCCGATTGGGCTTCAACGGTGCGCAGCGCGTTGTCGGCCCGCTGTTGGCGGAATTGTTGATCATCTAACAAATTGGCGATGGCAGTACCAAGTGCTGCGGGGTCGGCGACTGTTTCAGCCGCCTCGGCATCGACAAGGCGTTGAGTAATATCGGAAAAATTCCACATATGAGGCCCGAAAAGAATCGCACAATCGAGGCGCGCCGGTTCCAGCGGGTTCTGTCCACCCAGATCAACAAGCGATTTTCCCATGAATACGATCCCGCTGTGGCGATAAAACAGGCCAAGTTCTCCAAGCGTGTCGGCAATGTAAATATCGGTTTCGCATACCACCGGTTGGGCCGTGCTGCGAAGCGCCACGCGTGCGCCGTCAGCTTCAAGGATAGCTTTAATTTCAGCGCCCCGTTCGGGATGTCGGGGCACGATAATCGACAATAGTTCGGGATGGGTTTCGCGAAGTTTTTGATGAACCTGCCAGCATATCTCTTCTTCACCGGGATGCGTACTTGCGGCCAACCAATTCGGCCGTCCGGCCAAGCGAATTTCCAATCGGTTCAGATCATCTGGATCGATTGGCAGGGGGGGGGTCGAATATTTCAAATTTCCGGTGCACGTGACGTTGCGAGCCCCCAATGCCGTCAATCTCTGCGCATCTTCATCTGATTGCGCTAGGGAACAGGTGAAACTTTTCAACATATGACGGATCAATCCACGCCAACGGCGCCAGCTCTTGTAGGAACCGGGCGATACCCGTCCGTTGACCAAGATCATTGGGATGCCGCGTTTGGCCGGCATGGTGACCAAGTTCGGCCAAAACTCGGATTCAGACCAAAGCGCCAAATCAGGTCGCCAATGATTGAGGAACCGGCGGACATTTTCAGATAGGTCAACGGGTATGTACTGGTGAAAAGCACCCACCGGCAATCGCTCGGCTAGCAGTTTTGCGGACGTCACTGTGCCGGTGGTGATCATGACGTTGAGGGTCGGCCGTTCAGCCAATAGTCGCTCGATAATCGGCAACATCGTCAACGATTCGCCGACGCTGGCACCGTGAACCCAAATCAATGTGCCCGTTGGGCGGGGGCGTTTTGCGATGCCGAAGCGCTCATTGAAACGGTCCCCATCTTCCTTTCCGCGCGCCCGGCGGCGGCCCAGATACCAAGAAATCGCCGGCGAGCCGAGGGTTGTTATAGCTCTGTACAGAGGTAAAAGAGCGCTCATGATATGGGCGCTTCCGTGTCGATGATATCAACCGTCGATCCCGGTTCCACGGGCTCGCGCCGGACCATTTCGTCGGCTTCGCGGGTAATCTGGTTGAGGCTGTCTTCGACATGCAATCGAATTGTCTCAAGCATCTCTGTATCGGCGTCT
>JABJBP010000073.1 GCA_018665815.1 Rhodospirillaceae bacterium | reverse complement strand
GCCGGCGGCTTGCGTATTGTTGATCGCCGGCCTGACGACGCCCAATCCCTTTTCACTTGGTGCGGGTGCGGCGGGCTTCGATCCGGACCGGCCGGGTATCGTCGGGATCACGCGCCATCCGGCGGTCTGGGCGTTGTTTCTATGGTCCGTATCTCACATCCCCATTAACGGAGACGCCGCCAGTTTGATCGTGTTCGGCCTGCTAAGCGGCCTTGCGCCCGCCGGAATTATCAGCCTGGATGCGAAGCGCAAATGCACCATGGGGGCTGAGGTTTGGCGGGGCCAGTCGGCGAAGGTTCGTCGCCTCGCCAAGACCGTTGCCTTGCATCAGACAGGTTGGCGGCGGCTTGCCGCCGGCCTTGTTCTTTATGGCGCCCTGTTAAGCGCCCATGAATTGGTTATCGGTATATCGCCGTTGCCGCAGTAAATTCGAGGCCTGTCGCACCCACGCCGCCGACGCCAGCGTGGCCCTATGTTTAATCTTGGCGCGCTCCCTGCTTGAGCCTGCCGCGTACGGGTGCTAAATCCCCGCCATGACAACCGATCTCAGCCATATCCGTAACTTCGCCATCATAGCCCATATCGATCACGGCAAGTCGACGCTGGCCGACCGCATGATTCAGATTTGCGGCGGATTGACCGAGCGCGAGATGAAGGAACAAGTGCTCGATTCCATGGACATCGAGCGCGAGCGCGGGATCACCATCAAGGCCCAGACCGTGCGCCTGGAATACAAGGCATCCGATGGCGAAACCTATATTCTGAATTTGATGGATACGCCGGGCCACGTCGACTTCACTTATGAAGTCAGTCGGTCGCTGGCGGCCTGCGAAGGCTCGCTTCTGGTTGTCGACGCCACCCAGGGCGTTGAGGCGCAGACCTTGGCTAATGTTTATTTGGCCGTTGACGCCAGTCACGAAATTATTCCGGTGCTCAATAAAATCGATTTGCCGGCGGCCGAGCCGGAACGCATCAAGGAGCAGATCGAAGAGGTCGTCGGCATCGACACCGACGGCGCGCTGAACATTTCCGCGAAAACCGGTGACGGCGTGGCGGCCGTGTTGGACAGCTTGATCGAGCGCCTGCCGCCGCCGCAAGGTGACGTGAAAGCCGAATTGAAAGCGCTTTTGGTCGACAGCTGGTACGACCCTTATCTCGGCGTGATGATTCTGGTTCGGGTCCAGGATGGTGTTATCAAAAAGGGTATGAAGGTTCGGATGATGGCGACCGGTGCGGCCCATCAGGTCGAGCGGGTCGGGGTGTTCAGGCCGAAGACCGAAATGGTTGATCAATTGGGCCCCGGTGAAGTTGGCTTTATTACCGCCGCTATCAAGACCGTCGCCGACACGTCTGTCGGCGATACCATCACCGATGACAAAAAACCCGCCACTGAGCCCTTGGCCGGGTTTTTACCTTCGGTGCCGGTGGTGTTCTGCGGCCTGTTTCCAGTCGATACGGGCCAATATGAAGATTTGCGCGACAGCCTTGAGAAGCTTCATCTCAATGATGCCAGCTTCCATTTCGAGGCCGAAAGCTCGGCCGCCCTGGGGCTCGGATTTCGTTGTGGGTTCTTAGGTCTTTTGCATCTTGAGATCGTCCAGGAACGGCTGGAACGCGAGTTCGATCTGGACCTGATCACCACGGCGCCGAGCGTCGTCTACCGCATCCACATGAGCGACGGCTCGATGCGGGAATTGCATAATCCCGTCGATATGCCCGATCCCACCGCCATCGATTTCATTGAAGAGCCGTGGATCAAGGCGACGGTAATGGTGCCCGACCAATACCTGGGCTCGGTTTTGCAACTCTGTGAGGAGCGGCGCGGTGAACAAATTGAGCTGACCTACGTCGGCAACCGCGCCATGGCCGTTTACCGCTTGCCTTTGAACGAAGTGGTGTTTGATTTCTATGATCGCCTGAAATCCGTGTCGCGGGGCTATGCCAGCTTTGATTATGAATTGTTGGATTATGCCGCCGGAGATTTGGTGAAAGTCACGCTTTTGGTCAATGCCGAAGTCGTCGATGCCTTGAGCTTTATGGTTCATGAAAGCCATGCGGAAAGCCGGGGCCGGGCGATTTGCGAAAAACTCAAGGATTTGATCCCGCGTCAATTGTTTAAAATTGCCGTGCAAGCCGCCATTGGCGGCAAGGTGATTGCCAGGACGACCGTCAACGCCATGCGCAAGGACGTGACCGCCAAATGTTACGGCGGTGACATCACCCGGAAAAAGAAGCTTTTAGAAAAGCAAAAGAAGGGGAAAAAGAAGATGCGCCAGTTTGGCAACGTCGAAATTCCCCAATCAGCCTTCTTGGCAGCCTTAAAAACCGGCGAATAACTAAATTCAGGATTTTTCGACAGGCGGGTCCGCTTCGCGCGGTGCTTCCGAATGCATGTCGGCGGAATCGATCATGATCTTCGGTTTCGGCTCATAGCCCGCATCGCGGATGAATTGGTCGAATTCATCTTCCGGCGGTGGGCCGAGACGGTTTTCTTTTTTCAGGCCCCTGAGCGCGTCATGGCCGGAATGATCGGGGCGCATGCCCGACCGGGATTACCACGCATGACCCGAACCTGCAGCGCGGCCTCGACCCGACCGACAAGGCCGAGCGGGTCAAGCATTATGCGCTCAATATGGAACACGAATTGGGCGTCATCGCGCATTCATGCGGCGTACCCGAGCCGCGCGGCCTCAGGCGCTATCACGCGCGCATCGTCGGCGACGATGGCCGCTCGTCGCCGCCTGATGAGTTATATCCGGATGTGGATATCCGTGAGGCGGCGGAATAACCGTTAGCCTGTGGCCAAGCATTGCCGAAAGGCCATCTAAACCGGTTGAAACCCCCGCGGCACTTGGTTAGGTTGCCCCGGCGTGCGGAGGGGTGGCCGAGTGGCTGAAGGCGCACGCTTGGAAAGCGTGTATGCGGGAAACCGTATCGAGGGTTCGAATCCCTCTCCCTCCGCCACCGCCCCCTTTAAGAACAATCACTTAACCGCACAGATGCTCTACAACTTGTTGTAAAGCAACAAAATTGCCTTATGTGATCTCATCCAGTATCATTGAAGCTCATAAATTATGTGGAGCTGAAGGTGGGGCTGAGCATGAACCTAACTGATCGGAAAGCACACAACATCAAGCTAGGCGACAAGCCGATGGCCGATGGCACAGTCTCGGGGCTGCGTCTCCATCCGGGGAAGGTGAAGGGTCACGGCAAATGGTTGATGCGGTTTGTATCTCCGGAGACAAACAAGCGACGCGATAT
>JABJBP010000072.1 GCA_018665815.1 Rhodospirillaceae bacterium | reverse complement strand
CATCAATATCGGCAATCCGCACCCGGTCGCCGGCATCCATTTCCATACCGGCGATGACGGCGCCGAAGTCCTGTTGGCGCAGACCGAATTGATCAATGGGTTGGGCCAAGGCGCGGCCGACTATGGTGCGCGGAATATCGGTATAAAGGCGTTGGATTTCCGCCCGCCACTGGCCAAGCTTGAGGCGTTTCTCATCTTCGATGCCGGGATTATCGGCAATGTCGTCAACTTTGCGGCAGAAGGCATAAATCGCGTACATGGCGTTGCGTTTTTCGACGGGCAGACGCCGCATCGCCCAGAAGAACGAACTTCCGGACGCCTTAACAACGGACTCAACATAATCGGCTGGCGAGACGTCGGCGTTGTGGCTTTCCACGTTAATGGTTTCAGCTTGATCCATGGCGGCTATGGATACACGAGGAATTCGCCCTAGTCACCCCGTACCCGTCACCACAAACGGCTCACTCCCCGGAATTATTCCCGGGCGCATAGGTCCGGCCTTTCCAGGCCCCGCCCGCGCCCTGCCAGTGCCTGAACGCCGACGACAATGTCATCGATGCGTAAAGCAAGGCGGCCAGGGGCAGCCACAGAACGCGCCAAACGTGCTCGCCATACAGTTTCAGCGTGGGGAAGTAGGAATAGGACATGATTGCCCAAGCCAGTGCCCCCAATAATCCGACCGTATCGTGATACATCGTCAGCCCGACAAACACGGCAATCGGCGGCACTAGATAAATCACCGCCATGCCGATCATCGTGCCGATCAGAGCAAAGACCGAATAATCCAATTGAACAAACGCCGTCCTAGCGACCATGTCCCAGATTTCATCCAGCGTCTCGTAGGCACGAAGACTTCGTGTATCGGTACTGAGCCCCAACCAGATCGGGCCGCGGGCCTTGATCAACGACCCCATGGCACAATCGTCAATCAGCCGATCACGGATCGGTTCAACACCGCCGGCGGCGTCCAATGTGGCGCGGCGGATCAGCATGCAGCCGCCGGCTGCCGCAGCCATGGGGCTGGCCGGATCATTGACCCACGGGAACGGATACAGCTTCTGAAAAAAGAACACGAACGCCGGGATCAGCAGCTTCTCCCAGAAACTCTTACAGCGAAGCTTTACCATCAGCGATACCAGATGCAGCGATTCGGTTTCCACCTTATAGACAAGCTCACGGATGTTCGCGGGCGCGTGCTCAATATCAGCATCGGTCATCAACACGTATTCGGCTTCCGGCGCATAGTCGCGTGCCGCGGCCAACCCATGATGGACAGCCCAAAGCTTGCCCGTCCATCCCATCGCCAACGGTTGCGCCGGGATCACCAAAAGCCTGGGCCAACTACCGGCGGCATCATAGGTCCCGTCAACACTACCATCATCAACGACGATCACTTTGATCTCGCCGGGATAATCCTGGTTCATCAGCGAAGCGACGGTGACGCCAATCGTCCGGGCTTCATTCCTGGCTGGAATGACTGCGACGACCGTCGGCCAATCCGCCAACGGCCCGGCCGGACCGAGCCGTTGATCAGCCCGCCAAAACCCACCGCGAAAGAATTCCAAGACGCCCCACAAAGCCAGGGAGACGGCTGAAAGAACCAGCATGACATCGCCGTTCAAGCGCGGCCTCCAACGTTTTTCCGCCCACCGGGCCGACCCGGAGGCCTGACCCCCAATGCGACAGGAAGGGCACCACACAGGCATTGCCATAAGTAGCCGTGCTTTTGCAACTCGATCCGGCCGCTGAGCGGATCGCCGGCACGCAACAACTCGATAAGGCGTTCGGCAATCCGCAAAATGACCGTTGATTCCATCGCCAGACGCCGGCTTTTAAGGCCGCCCGGCAACCGCCAAGCCTCATCCATCAGGCCTTCCGTCGCATCCAAAGTACGATCAATCACCTGGCGCACGGCGGCGGATGCGGTGCCGGCCGCCAACGCCGAGACCTCCATGCCGGCCTCGCGCATCCACTTTTCCGGCAGGTAGACGCGGTCCATGGTCTGAAAATCATCTTGGCAATCCTGCAGATGATTGATGACCTGCAGTGCATTGCAAAGCGCGTCCGACGGACCGTACCCATCTTCCGACCCGCCATGCAAATCCAACAAATAACGCCCGACTGGCGCCGCCGATCGGATGCAATATCCAATTAGCTCATCCCAATCGTCGTAACGGTTTTTGACGGCGTCCTGCTTGAACGCATCAATCAAATCGAGGCAATGCTGGGCGGATACGTCAGTGGCCAGCAAACTGGACCGCATGGCGTGCCCGGTTTCAAACCCCTCAGTGGCGGCGTCCTTCCCCAAAATCGCTGCCTGAAATCCGTCCAAGCGGGCAATCTTTTCGTCGGCGGGCAAATCCGGATTGTCCGCGATGTCGTCGATGGCCCGGGCGAAGCGGTAGTAGGCAGCGATATGTGGGCGCAGATGTGCCGGCAGCAGCCATGAACCCACGGGGAAGTTTTCGTAGGCGGCATCCTTGCCCGACGGTGTTTCGACGACGGTGGCCAAATCGTTCATGGATACATATTAACCTGATTGGCAGCCCCGATCGCGGGGCTTCTCAATTCAGGTGTTGGCATCAAGGCGCTTTTTTAATTCGTCCAAAAGCCCTTGCACCTTGCCGCCGTTCTGACGGATCACCGATGAAAATTCTTTTTGTTGGGTCAGCCCCATGCTCAGGCCTTCGACCATGACATCGACGATTTTATAGTTGTCCTTGAGTTTACGCAGCCGCCACGCGACGGCAACGGGCTTCAACCCTTCCGGCCGGCGAATGGTCGAATGCACCAAAATATCATTGCCGGAACGCAACTCCGATTTCCCGACATCAAGTTTTTCACCGGAATATTTGGCGAAGCGATCCGCATAGACAACGACCATAAGTTTTTCAAACAGCGCCAGATATTGCTCGCGCTCATCACCCGACGCGCGCCGCCAGTAGCGCCCGAGAACCCACTTGGCGATCCCCTTGAAGGCAAAATATTCAAGCATCAATTTGCGGAACCGATCACGGCGTTCCGTTTGGTCGATACCTTCGGTGGTCAAAGACGTGACGGCTTTCTCGGCCAGCTCAACAATAAAAGTCCGCGCCTGGGCCGCGTCATCCGCCGCCGCACCCGTCGGGCTAACGGCAATAGACACCACCAGGAAAAGCGCCAAAATCCCCGCAGAGACTTGCTGAAGTCGTTTTGGCATATTCACTCTCCCCTTCGCCTCGCTACCAAGACTGCCATCCCCGCCGAGCAAATCAACGATAAAATCAAATTTTTCCAAGTCTGCCTTCATCACAACTATGCGAGGGAATGGGCGGCTTTTACCATATTCCCTAGCTTCGCCTTGGCCAAATCGCGGCCCAATATACCAAGACCGCAGTCCGGCGCCGCGATCAAACGGTCCGCATCAATATGATCGAGCGCCTTTTCCAGGCGTTCTTTAAGCTCCTCGACCGGCTCAATCCGGCTCTTGGCAATGGCGACAATCCCAAAGATCACAGTGGTTTGCGTGAATTTTTCAAGCAAACTGAGATCGTTCGGACGGTGCGCGTCCTCGACCGACACCGCATTGATCGATGAGCGGTCGATGGCTTGCGCCAAATCGAAATAGCAATCCTTTGGTGCTTTCGGATAATCGGGATTATCAAGGCGGTCGGGGTACCCGCAACACATATGGACGGTGCGCACGACATCGGGCGGGCAGCCATGGAAACAGCGTTCCAGATTGTCGAAACCATAGTCCAAGGCGTCACCGATTCGCCGCGCAAACAGGGGTTCATCAATTTGAATGTGGCGGCAACCGGCCTCAACCAATCGCAGAACTTCGACGTTGATGGCCTCACCAAGATCGGCGCCGAAGGACTTGTCGTCGCCGTAATGCACGTCGGCGACGGTGTCGGCGGCGGTCATCGGCCCCGGCATGGTGACTTTCACAGGGCTCGATGTGAGGGCCTGCGCCGCTTTCCAGTCGTGCGGCAAAAAGGCGTCCTCAGCCTTCACCGGACCGCGTACACTCGGCAGCCATGCCCGGTAATTGCCGCCGCGCACGTCTCGCTCCGTGAGGTTGTCGAAATCAAAGCCACTCAGATGACGGCAATGGTAATAGACGTAGTTTTCCCGCCGCACTTCACCGTCGGTGACGATGTCGATGCCGCAGGTTTCCTGATCGGCGATCACAAGACCGGCGGCCTCAACAAACCGGGCCTCGGCCTCGTCTCCCATTTCTTCAATGGCGCCGGCATACCGGGCTGTCGGATGCGCCGTATCCGGCCCGCCTTCGGCCTGGAACCAATCAAACACCGGCAGACAGTCAGGCTTTGGATAGGCGCCAATCGTGGTGGTTAAAATCGCCATCTGTATCCCCTTTTTTATTCATTTATCGCCGTCAGGGGGTGAAGGTCAAACTTTCATGGAATCAAGATGATCTTGGACGCAGCTGTGCGGCCGTGAGCCAGGTCATCAAAGGCGGCGGCACCTTCGCCGAGCGGCCGCTGCTCAATCCAATTCAGCGGCCCAAGCACGCCTTCGCGAATCGCCGTGACGGTCGCGCGAAAATCAACCATCGTATAGGTATAGGTCCCGACAAACGTGACCTCTTGCAGGGTCAGTTTGCGGATATCCAAGCCGTCGTTGGCGTCCATCAGGCCGATGTGCGCAATGACGCCACCGGGCGCGACAGCCGCCGATGCCGCGTGGCGTGTCACACCACCACCAACCGCGTCGACAACCAATTCAAAGCCGTTCTCGGCAATTCCTCCGGCCCTTGTCGGATCGACAACGGTGAACTCGCCGGCATTTTCGGACGTCGCACGCCTCAGCGGATTGGTATCGGCGACATGAATTTGCCGGGCACCGCGGCTTTGCAGAACCAATGCCGCCGACAGCCCGACGGCACCACCGCCGATGACCAGGGCACGGCATTCACCCAGCGGCCGCATCAGCGCACGCTCGGCGACGCCGACGGCATGCAACGCCGTGGCGATGGGCTCGGTGAGCGCGGCGTGCGCCGGGTCCATGTCATCCGGCACGGCAACCATGTTGGATTCGGGAATTTTGATGAACTCGGCGAAGGCGCCCGGACGCGGCGGCATGGAAATGATTTGTCGGTCCTGGCACAAGTTCGCCCGGCCGCCCTGGCAATCGTCGCAATGCCCGCAGCTGACCAGTGGATTAATCACCACCCGCTGCCCGTCAAACCGCCCACCAAGGGCTCGGCCACAGGCTTCGTGGCCCAATATCAACGGCGCCGGGCGGCGTTCATCATGGCCGAAATAGGCATGCATATCGGAGCCGCAAATGCCGACCGCTTCGATCTCGACCACGACCTCACCCGACGCGGGCTCCGGTTTTGGTTCGTCCCGGAACTCAATTTCGTTCGGGCCGGTGTATACGAGGGCTTTCATGGGGTCCCCTATTTCGCCGTAAAACCACCGTCGACGGCCAACACCTGCCCCGTGACATAGGCCGCCGCACGCGATGCCAGGAAGATCGTCGCGCCGTCGAGATCTTCCAGCTCACCATTGCGTCCGACCGCCGTCATGGCCGCATTGCGGGCCAGTTTGTCCGGGTCGTCGTACACGGGCTTGGTCAGTTCGGTGGGGAAAAAACCGGGCGCGATGGCATTGGCGACAATACCCTGGTCGGACCAGGCTTCGGCCATGGCGCGGGTCAATTGCGCAACCCCGCCTTTCGAGGCGCCATAGGGCAGACTGTCGGCGAACGCCCGATAGGTTTGCAGCGACGCGATATTGATGATGTTGCCGTAACCCTTCCCGACCATCCCCGGCACCAGTTCCTGGGCCAGAAAAAACGGCACCTTGAGATTAATATTAAGCGTCGCATCCCAGCTTTCCGGCGTCACGTCACCGGCCGCCTCACGGAGGTTGATCCCGGCGGCGTTGACCAAAATATCCGGCGCGCCGAAGGGCACGGATGCGGCTTTCGCGACGCGACCAATTTCAGCCGCGTCTTGTAAATCCGCCGGCAGCGCCAGGGCGCCCCCGTCAAACGACATCACTTCATCGCAAACTTCCTCAAGGCGGCCTTCGTCCCGCCCGACCAACACAACGTCCGCGCCGGCGCCGGCCAGCGTCATGGCCATATGTCGGCCAATCCCCGACGACGCGCCACTGACTATAGCGACGCGGCCGTCCAATCCGAAAAGATCGTCAACCATGCTGAACATGGCGGGTCTCTTGAGTTGATCAGATATGAAGTTCAAAGCTCTCCTCCGGGAAATATTTCGCAAGGCGCACATCGCCGGTCCGGGCGTGACCTTCCATGCCTTCGAGCCGCGAGATGCGGGCCATGACCGCGGCGACATCGCGGTTCGCATCGCGGGTTGCGCGCTGGGTCGTCACAATCTTGATGAATTTGTGCACCGAGAGACCGCCCGTGTAATGACTGGCGCCCTTCGTCGGCAGGATATGATTGGTGCCTGAACATTTGTCACCGAAGGCGACGGTGGTTTCCTCGCCGACAAACAACGAGCCGTAATTTTTCAGGCGGTCAACATACCAATCCAAGTTTTCTGTTTGTATTTCAAGGTGTTCCGGCGCGTAGGCATCCGAAACCTGGACCGCTTCCTCGTCCGTGTCACAAAGCACGACCTCGCCATAATCGCACCATGCCGCATCCGATGCATCGCGCTGCACTTCCGGAAGATCATCGATCAGCGCCTGCATGCGGGCCATCACCTTTTCACCCAGGTCGCGACTGGTGGTGATCAGCCATGCCGGTGAATCGGGTCCGTGCTCAGCCTGACCGACGAGGTCGAAGGCGACGACTTCGGGGTCGGCATCGGCGTCGGCGATCACGGCAATTTCCGTCGGGCCTGCAAACAGGTCGATACCGACTTTGCCGAACAGCATGCGCTTGGCTTCGGCGACAAAACGGTTGCCGGGCCCGACCAGAATATTCGCCTTGTGGCCGGTGAACAGGCCGTTGGCCATGGCGGCGATGCCTTGGACGCCGCCAAGCGCCAGGATGTGATCAGCGCCGCAAAGGTTCATGGTGTAAACAATGCCCGGATGCGGCCCGCCGTGTTCGGTGCTGGGCGCCGAACAGGCGACAACGTTTTGGACGCCGGCGACCTTCGCCGTGGTGATCGACATGATCGCCGAAGCGACATGGGCATAGCGCCCACCCGGCACGTAACATCCGGCAGAATCCATGGGGATCAGGCGTTGGCCAGCCCACAGGCCCGGTGATAATTCAGTTTCAAATTCGCCGATGGAGGCCTTTTGCTTTTCCGCGAACCCACGTACTCGGTCATAAGCGAACCGGAGATCGTCCTTTAGCTGTTGGGATACCTGATCGGCGGCCCGGGCGATGGCTTCCGGCCCGACAACGATGTCCCCACTATAGCCATCTAATTTTTCGCCGTAAGCACGCGCCGCATCTTCGCCGCCAGCCTCAATCCCAGCCAGCATGTCGGCGACAATTTTGCGGGTCTCATCTTCGCCCGTTGCCGAGGTTTTTTCCGCTTTTTTCAGATATTCAATGGTCACGTCTTCTATCCTCTCCCGCCAACATCCGATCTATCCGGCATTGGGCTGATGAAAATTATTGATCAACATTTAATGTAAGCGCTTACATTTATCAATTATATGGCCAAATTTCTATCAAAGAGTCAACAAGTAGAAATGCGCAAACTTAAACTATTGATTTATTTAGATAGTTATCGAACAATGATGATTGAATTGGAAAATTCAAGATTTCTGAAATTCGAATTAGCCAGTTGAAAGCCTTGATTTGAGAAAACGCTTACATAACCCCAGACATGCCTCGCCAACGCTGGGTGACGTTGCCAAAGCGGCCGGCGTTTCAACGGCCACGGTATCGCGGGTGATCAATCAACCGGATGCGGTTCGCGAAGCCATGCGCCGACGCGTCGAAGCACAGATCAATGCATTGGGTTACGTTCCCGACGGCGCGGCGCGGGCGCTGGCGTCGCGGCGGTCCAGAACCATCGGCGCGGTCATCCCAACACTGGCCAGCGCGATCTTCGCCGGCGGCATCCACGCCTTCGAGGCCAAATTGGACGACGGCGGGCACAGTTTAATCCTGGCGACGTCCGGCTACGATGCGGCGCAGGAAATTCGCCATGTCCAGAATCTCGTCGAACGTGGCATTGACGGCCTTTTGCTGGTCGGTAAGACCCACGACCCGGCCATCTTCAGTCTGCTCAATCGGCGCGCCGTTCCCTATGTGGAGACCTATACAAGCCGCAACGATGGCGGCCACCCCTTTGTCGGGTTCGACAATCGCCATGCCGCCTATCGCATGGCCCGACATTTGATTGATCTGGGACACCACGAGTTCGCCATGGTCGCCGGCATCACAGCCGGCAATGACCGGGCCGCGGAGCGCGTGCAGGGTGTGCGCGAAGCGCTTGATGAACACAGCATCCCCCTGCCGACCGAGCGCTTTATCGAATGCCCTTACGATATTCCGGCCGGCCGCCGAGCGGTACGACGGCTGTTGGCGGCGGCGACGCCACCGAGCGCCATCATCTGCGGCAATGACGTCCTTGCCATTGGTGGGGTTTTGGAATGTCAGGCAACCAGCATTGATATTCCAGGCCGCGTGTCGATCACCGGCTTCGATGACCTGCCGCTGGCCGGTCACCTGACACCCGGGCTGACAACCATGCACGTGCCGTCGGGTGAGATGGGCCGCAAGGCCGCTGCCTATCTGTTGTCGCGGCTGCACGGCGACACCCCGGAACCGGCGACAATATTGGATGTCGACCTGATTGCCCGAGGCTCCACGGGCCCATCGCCGGGGCGCCAGGGTTTTGGTTCGGCCCCCGGTTCGGCCATGGTTTAGGAACCGGGGAAGGTAATTACTCGTTTATATCCGCTGATAGGGCGGCTGCGGCGCGTTGCAACGCCGGGACATGGACCAGAGCTTTCTCCAGGTCCATCCGGATGACCGGCGCATGGAACGCCAGAATGGCCGCCAGGCGGCCCCGTTGGTCGGTGATCGGCACGGCCGCGGCGACCATGCCGTCGATAAACTCTTCATTGTCAGTGCCGACCTTGGCGCGTCTGGTCTTATCCAATTCAGCGTTCAGCGCTTCTGGATCGACAATGGTATTCGCCGTTTGGCGATCCAAGGTCATGGCGGCGATCAATTTGCGCCGCCGAGCCGCCGGCAGCGAACTTAAATACAATTTACCGCTGGCCGTGCAATGCAATGGCACGCGACTGCCCACGGGTAATTGCGTGCGCAACGGCCATTCGGACTCGACCCTGTCGACGTAGAGAATTTCGCTGCCCGCGGGGACGTTCAGATTGCAGGTCTCGCCGATTTCCCGGGATAATTCGGTAAGAATACGGTGCCGGTAAGCATCGACCCCGCCAAGCGCCATGATCCCCAACGCCAAATCCCGCGTCCGGTGGCCGATGGTCAGACCCTTGCCGCCAATATCGGGGGCAAGAAACCCCTCTTGTTCCAACAACCCGCACAAACGATGCACCGTCGCCTTCGGCAGCCCCGTGGCTGTCATGATATCGGCGACGGTCATCGTCCGATCCGCATTGACCACGACCTCGACGACTTCGAGGGCGCGAATGGAACGCGATATTTTATCTACTTTATTGTCCATGCTTTGCAGGCTTTACCAGCTTACTTCGAATGCTGGTAGATGCCGGCCCCTTCATGCACAAGCAACATCGTCGACAGTTCCGGGATCAAGATAATAAACATCCACGCAATCATCAGCGCCAATAGATAAGGCACGGTGTATTTCAATAATCGGAAGTACGGAATGCCGGTAATACCGCTGGCGACATAGAGGTTCAATCCATAGGGCGGCGTGATAAAACCGATGGCATCACCAACCAGGAAGATGACAGCGAAGTGGATCGGATCAACGCCGATACCGGCGCCGATGGGCGCCAGGATCGGTGCCAAAATGATCGTGTTCGGCAGGCTTTCCAAAATCGTGCCGGCCAGAAGAACGATCGCCATACAGGCAAACAGGATCGGATAGTATCCACCCAAGTTACCCAGCAAATTCGTCACGAACTCATTGGCACCGAGCAACGACAGAATTTGCTGCATGACCACGGAAACGGCAATCAACGGCGCTAAAAGCCCGGTGATCTGCCCCGAGCGCATGATGACACTCGGCAATTCATCGAGCTTGAAGCCCTGGACCACCAAAGTTCGGGCCAAGGTTTTACCCGGTCCTTCGTTTTCCTGCAGTTCGCCCAGCATTTTATTCAGCGGGTACATGACCAAGCCGACAATCAGACAGAACCCGGCGGTCACGCCAGCCGCTTCGGTGGGCGAAAACTTGCCGGCGTAGATGCCCCAGATCACCAAAATGATGGCGAAAAAACCGAGCCACGCGCCCAATGCCGTCCGCGCCACGCGGACCACATCAAATTTAATCAAGTGCCCCCAGCCATTCTTTCGTGATAGATACCAACACGCAAACTGCATGGCGATGACCATGATCAGACCGGGTATCAACCCACCGATGAACAGGTCACTGATGGACAGGTTCATCAAGAACCCGTAGATGATGAAAATGATACTCGGCGGGATAATGATGCCGACCGTACCGCCGGCGGCGACGGTGGCGGCGGCGAAATTCTTATCGTATCCGTTTTCACGCATTTCCGGATACATGATCGATCCGATGGTCGCCGTGGTCGCCGAGTTCGAGCCCGAAATCGCAGCGAACAATCCGCAAGCCCCAAGAGAAGCCATGGCGAGACCGCCACGCATCCATCCCAAAACCGAATAAGCAAAATCGGACAACCGCTTGGCGATACCCGCGTTGTTGATCAAATCACCGGTCAGGATAAACAGCGGCAAGGCCAGAAGACCGAAGAAATTCAAACCTTCGTAAAGCGTCACGCCAATATTGGCCAAAGTGAAATCAATGACCAGGCTGACACCGACAACCCAAAAGCCAATGATCAGAAAAATTGGCACACCGATAATAAATAACACGGTGACACCAATTGAAATCGCACCTATCAGTAATCCATCCATGATATCACCTACTCGCCCAGCATGTTGACGGCGATGGTGAACTCATCACCACTTTTCCATTTCTGGAAATCGCCATGCAGATTTTGAAGAACGCGGATCGTCAGCAGTGTCCAGGCAACGGGTGTCGCCATATAGAACCACCACTGCATGACATCATCCGTGCCTTGGACGATGGCGAAATTGTCGTAGGCCAAATACACCTGTTCCGTTGAATAGACGGCGACAATACTTGCAAATGTGATCCACAGAACGGCATCCAAAATCAGGCAGGCGAACTGTAAATTGTAGGGAAGCCGGACCCGCATCTCGTCAAACCGCAAATGGGTGCGAATTTTGACGTTGTAGGCGCAACCGATCCACGTCACCCAAAGAAACAAATAAATCGGAACCGTGGAACTCCACGCCGCCTGTTCATTAAATGCAAATCGGCGGATGACCTCGACAAAAATAATGCCAGCCATGGTCACGTAACAAATCAGAATGATGATTTTTTCAATATTCTGATCAATCCAGCGGATAACGCTCATCGCTAATGCCTCCCTCTTGCCAGAAGAGTGCCTCTGTCGACTATAACTTAAAAAGTATGCAGTAAAAAAATGGGTGCAGCGAACCCGCTGCACCCATTATTCGGGAGGACTTAGCCCTTCCACCACCGACGCGGTTCAACGTTCTCCGCGAGCGTGTCCTTGGGAATTTCACGGGCAATGTCAGAGATGAACTTGTAGGTGTCCATCCCGCCGGACCACTTGTTGAGGCGGTCCCGCCATTTTTCCCATTCCTTCGGGTGGAATTCCGGTGAGCACATTTCCTCGGCTTCCCGTTTCGCCTTGTCACTGAACATGGAAACCCGTGTTCCGTGCTTGGCGAAGATGGTATCGGGATGCTGGGGATCGGAGAACCCGACCGTGTTGACCAGGGCCGCTTCGTTGGCGGCCTGGACATGGACCTGCGCCAGATATGACGATTCCATGACCGCGTCCTGAAGCTCACCGCCCAGCTTGTCGAACACTTTCGAGCTCATCGCCGTGTGCTCGGTGCCACAGAAGAATTCAAGGTTCAGCACCTGAGAAACAACCGGTGACATGTTCGCATAAGCCACCGCCGATGCCCACGTCTCGGCACCGTCAATGAGGCCCTGCTTCAAGCCGTCCAGCGTTTCCGCCCAGGCAATCGGCGTCGGGTTGAGATTCATCAAGTTCATGGCGATTCGGCCCAACTGCGTGCCGGTGACGCGGTTTTTAGTACCGGCCAACTGTGTGACGCTGGTGACCAAGGGCTTGTCTTTCCAGGCCAGGCCCAACTGAATGCCGCGGAGTTCCGCGTGGCTGAACAGGAACTCGACACTGTGGCGCTTCCTCATCTGGTCGCGCAGCACTTTCTGGCTGCCCGGGTGATAGAGGAAGTAATACTGCGCCGCGCGTGACGGGAACATGTAGGCGTAATCAAGGACGTTCAGATAAGGCGCGCCGCCGGCCGAGTTCTGGGTCGAGGCCGCATAGATATCGACGATACCTTGTTGCGTTTTCTTGACGCAGTTCAACTGACCGCAAATCTGGTTGGCACCGATAAATTCAACTTGAATTTCACCGTCCGTGCGCTCTTCCAGATCATTCACGAACTGCAGGCAACCCGCACGCTCAATCAAAAGGTTCTGCGCCGTGAAACCCGCGGCGCCGAACTTAAGCTTGTGCTTCGCCTTCTTCTTCATCCGCTTCTTGTATGTCGAGTTCGCTGCTTCAGCTAAGCTCGGCAAGGTGATTGCGCCGGTCAAACCGCCGGCAGCCATTAACGTTGACGTCACGCCAAAGCGCTTCGTCAGTTTCAGCATATCGCGACGCGATACTTGGTTCAGTTTGGTTGATAGCACTTGGTCTCTCCTTTGTGACATCAAGATTCCCTGTCGGGAGTGCGTGGTCGTACCAACTAGTTCATTTGTTATTTTTATCAGTAAAGATACTAGAATTCTCATTATTGCAAAATTTTTATAAATATGCAACTGTCGTGATGCGGTCGTTTTTAATTAAGCTGCGGCGAATTGTCCGCAAAGCTTGATCAAAAAACGCGGTTCGGGGGAACCGGATTAGAAATATTCGGCGGAACCGAATTAAAAATAGATGAATGTGAAAGCCATGTCTGAAAGCCCAGAAAAATACGACTACATCATTGCCGGCGCCGGCTCGGCAGGGTGTGTATTGGCCAACCGCCTTTCCGCCGACCTGTCAAAACGTGTGCTGCTTTTGGAAGCCGGTGGGCGGGACTGGTATCCGTGGATCCATATCCCCGTCGGCTACTTCAAGACACTCCACAATTCGCTCACGGATTGGAGCTACAAGACCGAGGCGGACCCCGGCTTGAACGGCCGGTCCATTGACTGGCCACGCGGCCGGACGCTCGGCGGCTCGAGCTCAATCAACGGCCTTTTGTATGTTCGTGGACAACAGGAGGATTACAACCACTGGCGCCAACTCGGCAACAAAGGCTGGTCCTTCGAAGATGTCCTGCCCTATTTCAAAAAATCCGAAGACCAGCAGAACGGCGCCGATGAATTCCATGGGGTCGGCGGGTACCTATCGGTCCAAAACATGCGGGCGAAGCGCGATATTTGCGAAGCCATGATCGACGCTGCCGGTGAATTGGGCGTGCCTCGCAACGAAGATTACAATGGTGCCGTTCAAGAGGGCGCCGCTTACTATCAACAAACTGCCAAAAACGGATTTCGCTGCTCAACTGCGGTCGGATTTCTCAATCCCATCAAAAACCGCCACAATTTGGATATCGTCACCCACGCCTTGGTCGAGCGCGTAGTGATCGAGGACGGCAAGACCACGGGGATTGATATCTCAGTGAAAGACCAGGCGCGCCGCTACATGTTGAAGCCAGGCGGTGAGGTAATTTTGTCCGCCGGGGCCATCGGGTCGCCGCAAATTCTGCAACTGTCCGGGGTCGGTCCCGGCACCCTGTTGCACGGGCTTGATATACCGGTGATCAAGGATATGCCGGGCGTTGGTGCCAACCTTTTTGACCATCTGCAAATTCGCACCGTTTACGAGGTCAATGTCCCGACCTTGAACGCAGAGATCAATAATTTCTTCCGGCGCATGTTGATCGGTATGCAGTACGTATTAAAACGCACCGGCCCGATGAGCATGGGCGCCAGTCAGGTGGCGATTTTTGCAAAATCCCGAGAAGGTTTGGAAACGCCGGATATTCAATATCACTTCCAGCCATTAAGCGCCGCGAAGCCCGGCATTGAGATGCATCCGTTCCCGGGCGTCACACTTTCGGTTTGCCAGCTTCGCCCGGAAAGCAAAGGACGTATTGAGATCACGTCCGCCGATCCAAAAGCTTATCCCGCCATCCATCCGAACTATCTCTCGACGCCGCTTGACCAGCAAACAGCCATTGATTCGTTAAAATTCACGCGCCGGCTGGTGGAAACGAAGGCGCTAAAACCCTTCATTGTCCGCGAACACTTGCCGGGGCCGGAGATCAAGACCGACGAGCAGCTTTTGGATAGCGCCCGCAACATCGCACAAACCATCTATCATCCGACCAGCACCTGCAAAATGGGTTCGGACCCAATGGCCGTCGTTGATGACCGCTTACGGGTGCATGGCATTCCAGGCTTGCGGGTGGTTGATGCTTCGATCATGCCGGAAATCATCTCGGGCAATACCAATGCGCCGACTATCATGATCGCCGAGAAGGCATCCGACATGATCATTGAGGACGCGAAAGCCGGATAAGGGTCCAGATGGCGCCCAGACTAGGGCGATTGGCTGGATTGTCACCGACGCCGCCGGGCGTTAATCTGCGGGCTTCTGATTTTCCGGAGGCATCCCATGACCGCGCCGCGTATTGATCTTTATTCCGACACCAAATCTCAGCCCTCGCCGGGGATGCGCAAAGCCATCGCCGATGCCGAGGTCGGCGATGAGCAGCGCGACGAAGACCCGACCGTCAACAAGCTGCAGGAAATGACTTGCGAGATGCTGGGTACGGAGGCCGCGCTTTTCCTGCCGTCCGGCACGATGTGCAATGCCATCGCCTACCGAGCCTGGACCGAGCCCGGGCAGGAAGTGATCGTAGACAAGACCTGCCACGTCTTGCATTCCGAAGCCGGCGGGCCGGCGGCATTGTCGGGCGTGATGACAAGAATTTTGGATGGCGATACGGGAATTTTCACCGCTGATATGGTGCGCGGCGCCATCCGCCCCACCGACCGCCACAACGTGCCCCAATCGGCGCTGATATCCGTCGAACAAACCGCCAATGCAGGCGGCGGCAGCATCTGGCCGCTGGCGACATTGGAAGAGGTCGGTGCGGTCGCGCACGAACACAATATCATTTTGCACATGGATGGCGCGCGCCTGTTCAATGCCGTCGTCGCATCCAGCATCAGCGCAGCGCAATACGCGGCGCCCTGCGACAGCCTCTGGGTGGATTTATCGAAAGGCCTGGGATGCCCAGTCGGCGCGGTTTTGGCTGGTAGCGCCGATTTCATCCATCGGTCGCGGCGCTTCAAGCACCAGTTCGGCGGCGCCATGCGCCAGGCCGGCATCATCGCCGCGGCCGGTGTCTACGCCTTGGAAAACAATATCGAGCGGATGACCGACGACCATGACAACGCCAAGAAATTAGCCGAGGGCATTGCCAATATCGATGGCCTGACGCTGGAATTCGGTGAGCCGCAGACCAACATGATTTATTTCTCCGTCGATAAAAGCCGGATGACGGCGCAAGATCTGCACGAGAAACTGTTGGCGGAACACGGGGTGCGCGTCGGCGTCTCCGGTGCGCAACGGTTCCGCGCGGTGACGCATCTTGATATCAGCGCCAATGATATCGATGACGCCTTGGACGGATTGAATAACGTGTTGGCGGCCTGAGCCAATCTAATTCGTAAAATATTCGCCGAACCGCCGGGCGTCATGCAGCATGACGCAGCGATAACGATTGTCGCGGCGAAGCCCGCTGGCCTCGATCATTGCGCGTGACGGCAAATTGTCCGACGCCGCATGTTCATAGACGTGCGTGCATTCGAGTTGCGCGAACGCATTGGTGATGACGGACGCATTGATCAACGTGCCCAGCCCTTTGCGCCGGTGGTCGGGATGCACCGCGACCATGCCGCAGAAAATGTGTCCGGCCCACGGGCCGTCGGCGTGATGACGCGCATAGGCTTGCGCCGTCGCGGCAATCTTGCCCGTTTCATCGCTGAGCACTGAGACGACGGCTGGAACGGCATGCCCGCGTTGGTAATAACCCGGCACCGGCGCGACACCACATAATTCCTGAAGGGTTTGAATTTCGGCGATGGTTTCAGCTGGTGCCTCGGCACTGAGCCCGGCCAACAGCCATCCATCAGGAAGCACGAAGGCCTCAACATAGGCCGACGATATTCGTCGCGCTTCATTGCCGCCGACGAACACATCCCAGGCCGTGAAACGGCGTTCCGGCGCGGCGAACCGTGCACGGAACCCGGCTTCGTTTTCACCGGGGATGAACTTCACGATCACCGCGCCCATGGCCTCAAAAACGCGAAGCGCCGCCGCATCACCCAGCGTCTCCAAATCATCGATACCGATCAACCGACCGCCTTGAAACAGACCCGGCGTAGCGGTGGCTTCCGCCGTCCAGGCACGGACGGCGCCGAGAAGAACCAATTGGGCAGCGCTGCCACAAAATTCAGGATCATCAGATTTCATCCGCAGATGATAACAGGATTAGACGCCGCTGGTCAGTTCGACGGATAGTTCTTTTTCACCCACTCGCGCAGCGAGGCGGTTTTGAAGCCGCCTTCGGCGACATACAGATAGACCGCCAAATTCAGGGCCGGCGGCGCGTAGCCCGGCATCCGGAACACTTCCGTGCCCTTCGCATCAACGAACAACATCACTGGTGTCGAGCGCACGAAACGCCCGCGCGCTATCGCCGCCTCGGTCCGTTTTTCGCCATCGGAATCCAGAAACTCGCGCTTTCCCCAAAGATCCATCTGAATGGTACGAAAATGTTTTTTACCCAGCGCGATGACGTCCGCGTCGCGAAAGTTCACACGGTGCAGTTCTTCGCAGTAATGGCAGCCCCGTTGTTCCCACAACAGCGCCAGATACTTGCCATCGGCGCCGGCTTCGGCGGCATCCGTCGCCAAATCGCCGGATGATTCTATAAACCACGGCTCGGGCTCGAACCCGGCAACGTGAGGCCGACCCGCCCAGGCGGCCACTAGCATGCCAATACTTAGTCCAAGAACAGCACCGCCTTGCAACAGATGACGGCGTGAAATATTGCCGGTTCCCGACATATTCGCCTCCTTGTAACCGAGCGCCAACCTAACCGCGCGCCCAACCCGAGGCAATTAGGGGAAACCCCCATTCACGCAACTGTGACGGCAGGGATGGTGGTGCCTATGGGGCGAGGCCGTTTCGACAGTCTCGGATACCAATACCGTTGTCGAATGCGAGGGTGACGTCACCGTCTCATCACACTTTGCGGGCTTTATCCAATCGCCGAATTTGATCGTTGCGGATTTGATTTCTGAGGCCATCCGCCATCTCGGCAAGTGTCGAACCGCTTGCTTCATCGACAGATTCCTTGGCCTCTACTGCGTTTGCCGATGGTGAGTTCGGGCCCTCGTCGATAATCGACGGGGGGCGTGGCTGTGGTTGAGAAGGCGCATCCATCATGATCGGCCCTTTCAGCGGGCGTCGTGCCGCGATTGGTCTGCCGTCTTCACGGCAAGGCACATTCATCGATACGCTTGCGGTACGGCGGATTGCACTCCCACCCGTTTCCCGAATAATCCAAATGGGCATTCTTCGGAATATCTATGATGGCGCACTTGCCTTTGACAGCTCGATATCCGCGGTCACATTGCCAACTTCGCCCATAAGAAGCCTCAATGAAAAATCCATTGGCTGGAATTTCTACGGCAACGCAATCCTTTTTGACGGCGCGATACCCGCGATTGCATTTCCAACCCTGCTCGGCGGAGTCTGCCAAATATCCATTCCGGGGCACCTTGATTTTGCTGCACGCTGAGCCCACTTGAAGAAATCCGCGTTGGCATTCCCAGCCTTCGCCGTAAGAATTAAGAAATGCATTCGCAGGCACCTTTACGGCCGCACATTTCCCTTTGCGCTCTCTGTATCCGCGCTTGCATTCCCAGCCCTGGCCGAAAGAGGCATCCGTCAGATAGGCGTTTTGGGGCAATTTAATGGCGCGGCAGGATTTTTTGACCTTTCTATATCCCAGGTCGCATTTCCATCCGCCCCCATATCGTTGGGCTTGCGCATTGTCAGGAATTTTTAAAGCAGCGCTATTGGCCGGAGGCGCGCTAGGAACAACGCTAAAAAATGCCACGAGAATAATCAGGTGGCATAAGTATCTATAATAATTTGACGGCCTATCCATGAAACGTTCCTTTGTATGAATGATTTTGTGGATCACCGTGCCCCGTAAAAACGGTGTTCCACCTTTCGGCCCGAGGTGTTGTTTCAAACCCAATTTTACTGTCATCGCGTGCCCATGGCCGCCTCGGTTGTATCGGGCCTGCATCGCGTTTCGGCGGCTGCCTCATCGACGTATGTGTACACGACTTCGCCGATATCGCCGTACAATGCGCTCAGGTATTCCAGCGGCTTGTTGGGGCAGGCGATATTGCCGCCCGCAAAGTCGATCGTCGACGTCGGCAGGACAATTTCCCGAGCCAGCCCAAAACCGCCACTTTCAGTTTTCGACATGGCGGCCTTGGGAGATTTTCTTTCCAAAACCGCCTCACCGAAACTCAGAGCGTGCTCATAAACGGCTAAATCCAGGCGAATTTCGCCGCGCATCCGATTGCGTTCCCACGAAAAAGGCCACGCTTGCGGCCGATCAAATGAGATCGAGATGAGGCCTTCATTTTTGAAGGCATCGACGTGAAGCCCTTCCCGCTCACCGTAGGCAGATATCCCAGCGGCGAGTTGGTCAAAAGTCCGCCCACTGTCCAAAACCACGGACACATCAACATCATCTTCCCAGGCCAAAATTTGGCCGCGCTCACGCACCGCACCCAAAAGGCTTCCGCCCTCAAGCCAATGCGTGACGTCCATATCTTTGAGACAAATGGCGACGGAATGACAGAGTTCCGCCAGATGTTCGCGGCAACACGGTGCGGTATTGAGGCCAAGGCGATTAACATACAGATTAAACGGGCAAGGAAGCGTGTCGGCCGAACAGCCTCGCCAACTGAAGGCACCTTCAGACAACACCAATTCATCGATGCCGTGACGCCTTGCAAAGTTTTTAATGTCTCCCCCCGCTTGAGCCTTTAGGACCGAGAGGTCGTAATCAACGATAGGGTGCAGCGGGCGCCGGTTGTTCGGTCGGTGCCGTATAAACCAAACCACCTCGATGACTGCCACGGCGCTCAGGAGCCCCAACAATTTCACGTTGGGTACTGCATAGGCGGCGAACCCGGCCGGCAAAATAATATATAGCCCGGCATAGTTGCCATGTTTGGCCATGAACTCCACCCACCGCAACGCCGGCTGAAAGGCGATCGCAGGGGCGGCGATGATGCAAAAAAGAACACCAATGATCCCGACCGACGCAACAAGTGCGAACGGGTCAAACCCGACATGCGATACGGAGACATAGACCGCCGTGATGATCATCAGCACCGCTGTCGTGAAGGCAGGGGATAACGAAACAGAAAGCCAGTTCCGCGGAAACCTCAGCAGGCGGACAAACGAGAGATAAATCGCCGCGTATAACGCCATTCCCATGAAGAATTCGACCGCCAGGCCGGCGCGTAGCGTTTCAAGAAACATTTCGTCATCGCTTTCAGAAAAAACAATCTTTTCGCTCTTTTCGCAGACTATAGAATCAGTCGTGACGGCGCCGAATTTCTCACTGACAACGTTAGCCGCCGCGCGTTAGGCGCGCCTCAAGCAGAATTCCAAGCATTTTGATTTGCGAAAAAACTCGTCATGAACCCGCTTTCTCGTCATTGCATAACCGGGTGAGATCATCGAATGATTGGTCGATGAGGTCCTTGCACCGTGGCTCCTGCCCTGCAGGCGTGGCCGCGAAAAGTTGCAACAGATACTGCGCCGTCATTGCCGCTTCGCGCCAGGTCGCCGCCGGTGTCGAGAGAAGCAATCGCTCTAATTCTTCCCGACGGTGTTGCACCAGTTCCTGATCAATTTGGAGTTCCTGCATCTTCCGGCGGATATCAACGGATTTCCGCGTTTCCTTGTTGCGGTGTCCATCCAGCTCAATCAAATTCTCCGTCATGGCTTTAATCTATCTCCAAATTTCAGGTTCGAAAACCACGCTTGTAAATTCGCAACGACGTTTCGATCCACCCAAGGCGTCTTCAGGGCCATTGGTTTCTGATTAACCGAACTGTCATCGAACCCGCCCCGTATTGCAGCAATGCCACCCGCCTAATGAGCGGGTAAAGGAATGCATCGATCTTGATCGACCCGAATGTATCGAAGTGGTCGCAAGCACGGCTTCGGCTGGTATGTCTATAAGCAAGGCACTAGGTCAGTTGCGCGCTTGTTGACCAAGCCGTTTGAAGAGGGATTCCCAGCAACCGTTGAACTTTGGATTTGCCAAACCTCGCGGCTTGCCCCGAATTATCGTCGAAATCACACGGTCAATGTGAATAGGATGCAATGAGCATTTAATAAAACTAACCGAATATATTGACGATTATTTAGTAAGCATAGAATCAACCATATATTATTAACAATAAATGTGAGGCCAATAATTATTAATTACAAGTTTTATTTATTTTTTTATTTACCTAATTATTTTGTTAAATATAAATTGTAAATTTCAATTCATATTTATTTTACAATTACAGACTCTCCACCCGGAAATACAAATACGCGGCGGCGTTGCCCCCAGCGAATTCAACAATCCGAATTAGGGTTTTCTAATGTCGTGAAATTCCGTCGGCCAAGTACGGCCACAAACATACGTGCCATCTCGTGAAGGTGCGAATTCGTCCGCAACAACCTCCACTCGTTACCTGCCTACTTGGCGGTTTCCTGATCTTTCGACATGGCGACCATCTCGCGGAAAAACGCGAAAATTCGATCCATCATCTGCATCTCTTTTTCTTCGCGTTTCTCGCGCCGCGTCATGGCCTGAGCTTTGGCGGCCTGCTCGGCGGCCTTGATCTCGGCGTAACTTCTCGGCGGGGGCGTCGCGGCTGCATTGGACGTCGTGCAGATCAGGCGTTCGCCCTGCAGCGTACAGACGGAAATCTCACCGTTTTCCTTGTTGAGCCGCCAGACCCGGTTTTCGGTGGCCTTCATGAATTGGTATTTTTCGATGGCGAACGCAGTCGAACTCGTCGTCAGGCCGCCGATTAACACCGCCAAGACAATGGCCGCAAACCGATAAATCCTTGCCGACATGGCCATTCCTTCCGAAGCAAATTTCCTTGGCACTACCATAGCTGAGTGGCGGTGATGATGAAAAGGTTCACCCACGGGCCAAGGTCTCCAATTCACCAAGCAATCCATCACCAACCTCAACCCCATCGGCTTTCGCTTTGGCGCGCAAATCGAACCGCCGGGCGCCGGGCAGACGGGTATCGGGCTGCGCGTCGATGGCACCAATCAGTGTCGCGATGCGCTCGGCGGCCACGGGGCCACCGAAGGCCGCCGGGTCAAAGACAACAAAGAATTGCCCCACGTTCGGTGGCTCCCCCTCAGTGGTAAAAAATGACGACGCTTCATAGCCAAAGCTCGACCCGGTCAAGCCCGCCGCTAACAGTTCAACCATCATTGCCAGTGCGGCGCCTTTGGCATCACCGGCGGGTACCATCCAGCCGGCCATGCCGGCGGCCGCTTCGGTTGTGGGCTGGCCCTCGGCGTCGACCGCCCAGCCTTCGGGGATCGGCTCGCCTCGGTCGGCAGCCAACTTGACCTTGCCGCGCGCGACTTTCGACAACGATAAATCAATCACCAGCGGCTCGCGGCCTTCCACCGGGCAGGCAAAGGCGATGGGGTTGGTGCCATAGAGCGCGCGATTGCCGCCCCAAGGCGCCAAGCCGGCGGGCCCGTTACAGACGAACAGCGCAATCAGCCCACGCCGTGCCATCGCCTCAACCGGATGGCCGGCGACGCCAGAATGATGAGAATTTCCAACACCAATCGCAACCACGCCGGCATCCGGCGCCACCTCCGCAGCCTTCTCCAGCCCCATGTTCATCGCCGGATAGGCAAAGCCCGAACACGCATCGACCTGGATCACGGATGGTTTGGGCTGCGTGAGAACAGGCGCCGCCCTGCCGTTGACCTTGCCCGACGCGGCTTGGCCCGCATAAGCCACCAAGCGTGACATGCCGTGTGACGGCATCCCATCGGCCTCGGCGGCGACAAGGGCGTCGGCGACGGCCTTGGCGTTCTCCGGCGCGGTATTTGAATTGGCCAAGACCCGGCAGGTCAGGTCATGAAGATCATCCAGCGTTCTGACGGCCATGTTTAGTCTCCCTGAAGCACGCGGCGGACGTTCTCCGCCGTCACCGCGCTGACACGAATATTCGAATCGAAACTGACGCCGGCAATGTGCGGCGTCAAGACGAGGTTGGGGACGCCGCGAAAGATACTGCCGGCGGGCACCGGCTCGACCTCAAAGACATCAAGCGCCGCGCCGCCAAGTTTTCCATCCTGCAGTGCACCGCAAAGGGCTACATCATCGACAACGCCACCCCGCGATGTGTTGACAAGAACCGCGTCATCTTTCATCCGCTGGATCGCCGAGGCGTCAATCAAGTGACGGGTCGTATCCAACAGCGGCACATGCAAACTGACGGCATCGGCGGTGGCCAACAATTCATCCAAGTCGGCGGGCTCAACGCCGTATTCCGCCCACGACGGATCACCGGTGTCGAGCACCGGATCGTGGGCAATGACGTCCATGCCCATTGCCTTGGCCTTCGTGGCCGTGATCCGGGCTATCGTCCCAAACCCGACCAATCCGAGGCACCGGCCACCGGCTTCACGGCCTTGCAATTGAGCGCGCGGCCATTCGCCTTTGACCATGCCGTGTTTGGCCTGATACGCGCCGCGAAGCAGCATCAACACGGTGGTGACGACATATTCAGCGACAGAGACGGCGTTCGCGCCGGTCGCTGGACAAACCTCAATGCCGCGTGCCTCACACGCCGCGACGTCAATATTATCCAGGCCGACACCAAGCCGGCCGACCACTTTCAACGCATCAGCCGCATCAAGAACCGCGCCGCGCACCTGGGTCTGATTGCGGACAATCAATGCCGGTACCTCTTTCAGCGCCACCACCAGATCGTCCGACCGGTTGACCAAATCCGGCTCATACAGCACGTCAAAGTCCGCCCGGAGACTGTCCACGGCGGCGGCGTCCATGAATTCGCTGATGACGATGTCTGGCATCTGATTTCCTGTGCTAGCCTTTTCCTGTACTAGCCTTGGGCCAGCGGCTTGAGGACGGTGTTATAAAGTTCAGACTTGGTTTCGACGCCCAGGCCCGGCGCGTTCGGTACGCGGACCATGCCGTCCTCGATGACCACGTCATCGCCAAAGCCGCCGAAGGGCTGGAATACCAAGGGGTAGGTTTCGGTGCCGCCCAATTGCAGCCCAGCGGCCAAGGCCAGCCCCAATTGCTGGCCGCCGTGCGGGCCATGGCGGCGGCGCGCCCACCCCATCTCATCGGCCATTTTGACGATGGCAATAAACTCACTGGGGCCATAACAAAGCGATGGGTCGAACTGCAGCCAATCACGATCACGGCGAAGCCCGCCGTACTGCAGCAGGTTTTTGGCGTCAATCAGCGAAAAGACATTTTCCGCCGTTGCCAAAGGCATCGTGCAAACTTTCGCCAGTTCCGCATGGGCTTCATAATCCAGTGGATCAACGGGTTCTTCGAACCAGGCCAGACCATATTGGCTCATGGCGCCGGCATAGGCCGTCGCGCGGTCCAGATCGAGCGCCGCATTGGCATCGACGGCCAGGAACTCTCCGCCGCCGGTGACTTCCAGCGCCGCTTCGATGCGCCGCATGTCGTCGTCCAAGGGCGCGCCGCCGATCTTCATTTTCATCAATGTGTAACCGGCGTCGCGGTAGCCCTGCATTTCAGCTTTCAGGCCGTCCGTGCCTTTCTCCGGGTCATAGTAACCGCCACCCGGATAGACCCGCACGGCCTCATCGAATGCGCCGCCATTGAAACGCTCGGCGAAAATCTGATGAAGTGATTTTTCTTCAATCTTCGCGACCGCATCCCAGATCGCCGCATCCAGGGCACCAACAGCAAAAGCACGCTCGCCATGGCCGCCGGGTTTTTCGTTGGTCATCATGCAAGAGTGGACACGGACCGGGTCGAAATTTGTCCCCGCCTCATCAAGCAAGCTTTCCGGGTCGGCTTCCAAAAGGCGCGGGATCAAACGTTCGCGCAGCACGCCGCCCTGGGCATAACGGCCATTCGAATTGAAACCGTAGCCGACCACCGGCTTGCCGTCGCGTACCACATCGGTGATGACCGCGACGACGCTCAAGGTCATTTTCGAAAAATCGATGAAGGCGTTTCGCATGGTCGACGATAAGGACGCCGTCATTTCACGGATTTCCACTATACGCATGGTTCTGCCTCCGAAATTAAGGAAGGGGGCGGCCCACGGGCCGCCCCCCTATCCGATGTCAAATCGGACTTAAGCGCTACGGTAGAGTTTGGTCAACACGAACTGGCGTTGTCCCAAAGCTTCCGCCGCCGTATTGCGACCGTTACAGGTCCGGAGGGTCATATCGATGAGGCCGTCGCCAGCTTTATCGAAATTCATCTCGCGACGCATAATACCCGAGCAATCATAGTCGATATGTTCAGCCATGGTGCGAACGGTCCGCGGATTGGCGGCGACTTTGATCACCGGCTCAATCGGGTTGCCGACAACGTTGCCTTGCCCCGTCGGAAACAGATGCACGACAAATCCGGCTGCGGCTTGCAAGGTTACGCATTCAGCGGCAGCCGAGGACGTATCCATGAAGTACAAACCCGCCCCTTTGCGCGGCATTTCGGCCGGTTCCAGAACATCGATAAATTTGGCTTTTTTACCGATTTTCTCCAGGTTGCCGAAGGCTTTTTCCTCAATGGTCGTGAGACCGCCCTGGATGTTGCCCTTAGTCGGCTGACTGTCGGAAAGATCCGATGTTTTGTGCGGCTCGATAACCTCATCCATATAAGCCTGGAAGGTTTTCAAGAACTTTTTGCCGATGGCCGGTGAAACGGCACGCTGTGCACAAACCATTTCCGCACCGGTGAGCTCGGAGGTTTCACCGAAACACGTGGTTGCCCCCCAGGCATCCAGTTTGTCGAAGGCGTTACCGACTGTCGGGTTCGCGGCCAAGCCGGATGTGGTATCCGATTCACCGCACTTCGTGGAAACCCAAAGTTCTTCGATACCGCATTCTTCACGCTCCAATTCTGTTGCCCAGTGGACAAACTCCTTGGCTTGCTTGGAAGCGGCGAAAATGACTTTGTGATCACCGTTCTGTTCGATGCAGTAGCCAGCCACCGGCTTGCCTGTTTTGGCGATACCATCGACGACGACCTGTGTCCAAGTCGGCTCAATACCGATAACGATAACAGCGGCCACATTAGGGTTCGCGCCCGTCCCGATTAGGGTACGGAAGTGAAGTTCCAAGTCTTCACCAAACTGCAAACGTCCGTAGGGATGCGGAATGGCCATCGTGCCTTTGATGTTATTGGCCACGGCTTCACAAGAAGCGTTGGACAGATCATCAAGCGGCAGGATGACGACATGGCTACGGACACCGACCCGGCCATTTTCACGGCGAAAACCCAAGAAGGTCGGCTTTCCACGACCCGAGCGCGCTTTGCGACCTCGAACCGTCGGTACAACAAATGCGGCTTTTTCTACATGCTGTGGCACTTTGTAGCCACCGGCAGGAACCGAACGCGGCGCTTTTTTAGCGCGAGGCGCGGTTTTCTTAGCTGCTTTAGCCATTCTTACCACCTCTTCGTCTTAACGTTTTGGACGTGCGCATGGCCGCCCTTTTTGATGTTGGCAACGGCGACGCCGATATCATGTTCGTACTTCATGATGGTGTCGCCTTTTTTAATGTCGTTGAGAGCAAGCTTATGCCCGATGGGAATATTATTGAGAACTTTGACCTTCAGGGTCTTGTTCCCTTCCATGAGCCAACCGGTCAATGTTTGACCGGCTTTAACGCCCTCGACGACCACGACGCCGACCGTGTCGGTCTTGCCGTGAACAAGAAAATGCGGTGCTGCCAATTGATCCTCCTATGGCTGCAACAATTAAGTAAATTGGTCCGATTGACGAGGACCCGTTGAATACGTCGGCGCAAGCTAAACAGAGGTCTTGCGCGAGTCAACTAAGTCTTATAACTCTTATATATGTATTTTGATAAATCAATGGACCAAATCATAATGCCGGTAATGACAGGACAAGGCCCACTCTACGTTCAGGTGCGCGAAATGGTCGTTCAACGGATCATTTCCGGCGCATGGCAACCAGGCGACCTGCTGCCGAGTGAGTTTGACCTGGCGGCCGAATTCGGCGTCTCGCAGGGCACCGTTCGTAAGGCGCTCGACACGTTGGCCGCGGACAATCTGATAATCCGTCATCAGGGCCGCGGCACTTTCGTCACCACCCACACACCGCAACGCGAACTCTTCCATTTCTTCCATCTGGAAGGTCAGAAAGGCGAGAAACAGATGCCGGCCACCAGCCGGCTAACGGGCGTCACCAACCGCCGCGCTTCACGCATTGAGACTGACCGCTTACACCTTCCTGCCAATACGCATGTCTTCGTCATCAACCGCATCCGAAACTTGGGTGGCCGACCGACCATCGCCGAACGCATCATCTTGCCAGCTCGTATGTTCCCCGAGCTTGGCCAGTTGGCCGAATTACCGAACGAGCTTTACCAGATTTACGAAGAGTTTTTCGGCGTCACCATCCACCGCGCGGTCGAAGAACTTCGCGCCGTTTCCGCCGAGCGAGACGAGGCCCGCGCACTTGGCGTGGCCACCGGTGCGCCGTTACTGGAAATCGACCGTTTGGCCGAGACCGTCGACGGCACACCGGTGGAATGGCGGCTCAGCCGCTGTGACACCCACGCACACCACTATTTAAGCGAAATTGTTTGATCGATTTTGCGGTCAAGCGTGGTAAATTGCCGGCAATGAGAACAGCAAACTCAAAGCCGAAAAACAGCTGATATAGCCAGGGAGAAAACAATGTCGGAAACAGCAGTTAATAATGGCGTCAATGTCGAAGCCCTTTTGGGCGCGCGCGAGGCACTAACCGAGGCACCCGAAGCCGCTCAGTTCAAATGGCGCGCCTCGTGTGAATGGAAGAACGGCACGCACAGCCATTCCACCGTCGAGAGTTTCTTTGGTTTAGGTGAGGAACAGAGCCGCACGACCGTCTTTAACTTCGACGCCGATCACCCCGAGGTCTTCGCTTCTGAAGACAACGGCGCAACGCCCGTCGAATACGTTTTGGTGGGCCTGGCCAGTTGCCTGACCGCCGGCGTTGCCGCCGTCGCCCAACACCGCGAAATTCAGTTGAATTCGGTCGTCGCGACGCTCGAGGGCGGCATGGATATTCAAGGTATCCTCGGCATTGACGGCGACGTGCGTAACGGGTTTGACGGCATCAAGGTGTCATTCAAGATTGACGCCGACGCGGACGATGATGACATCAAGGCGCTTGTCGCCCAGTCGCAGAAACGCTCGGCTGTCTATGACATCATCACCAACCCGACGAACGTCATCGTCGAGGTCAACTGAGCCTCGCAACTTAAAGGTTCTCAGTTAACAGGGGGAACGTAGCGTTCGTACGACCACAACCGTGATTATCGGTGCGGGGCACGCCGGGCTGGCCATGAGCCGGTGCCTCGCGGACCGATCCATTGACCACGTCGTCCTTGAGCGCGGCGACGTCGCGAACTCGTGGAAAACCGAGCGCTGGGATTCGCTGCGTCTGCTAACGCCCAATTGGCAAAGCCGCTTGCCGGATTTTAGCTACGAAGGCGACGATCCGGACGGCTACCGGACCATGCCGGAGGTCATCGACTTTCTGGATGGCTATGCTCAGACAATCTCGGCGCCAGTGGAAGCCCAAACAACCGCCACCTCGGTCCGAGCCAATGACAGTGGCTATAGGGTGGGAACCGACCAAGGCGAGTGGCAATGCAAAACGCTGGTTATGGCCATGGGCGCCTGCAATATCCCCAATGTCCCCAAACTTGCCGACGCGGTGCCGGCAGGAATCACCTCGGTGACGCCCATGGACTACCGCAACCCCGATCAAATCGAGGACGGCGGTGTGCTGGTTGTCGGTGCGTCGGCGACCGGAACGCAAATCGGCGATGAGCTGCACCGCTCGGGCCGCCCCGTGACATTGGCGGTCGGTGAACATATCCGCGCGCCACGCCTCTACCGGGGCCGCGATATTGAGTGGTGGATGGATGTCGCCGGTGTCCACGATGAACGCTACGACGAAATCGACGATATCAACCGGGCTCGGCGCGTACCCTCATTGCAATTGGCGGGTTCGCCGGAACGCCGGATGCTGGACCTCAACGCGCTCACCGACATCGGGGTGAAATTATGCGGACGCTTCGTCGGCATCAATGACGGCAAGGCGCAGTTTTCGGGATCGCTGGCGAACCAATGCGATCTTTCGGATCTTAAAATGGGCCGGCTGCTCAATACCTTTGATGAATGGGCGGCGGAAAACGGCATCGATGATGAGGTCGATGCGTCGCACCGCTTCGATGCGACCCGGATCGAAGCCTCGCCGCCCTTAGGCCTGGATTTCGCCAAATCCGGCATAAAGACCATTCTTTGGGCGACGGGCTACCGGCCCGATTATTCGTGGCTCGACGTCGATGTCTTCGACCGCAAGGGAAACGTCCGCCACGTCGGCGGCATCGTCGACGCGCCGGGCCTCTATCTGATGGGGCTACAGTTCCTGCGCCGCCGCAAATCCGCCCTCATCGACGGCGCCGCCGACGATGCCAGGGACTTAAGCACGCATCTAGCGGCATATCTTGATGAAAACGCGGCTGTTGCCGGTTCCTGATAAACGATCTTGAGCCGTCGCGCCCTCAGGGCGCATCATGGCCCCTCCCAATCTAGAGCCGAACAGGACATTGCCGTCATGCTGAAACCCCTTCTCTTCGCCACCCTCGCCGCCGTCGGCAACGCGTTGTTCGCCTATGGCCAACGTGGCGTGACGCCGCCAGCCAATCCGTTCCTGTTTACTTTCGGTGCAACGGCCATCTGCATGGTGTTGCTGAGCATCGCCACCATCTACTACCGCACGGTCGGTGATACGGCTTACGTCAGCGGCAATCTGACGATGATGGGCATCAGTGGGCTGGGGTTTTTCCTGACCTTTATCGGGTTCTTTTTGCTGTTCACCAACTACGGCGCATCGCAGTACGCGCTCTATGCGTCGATCTCAATCGTGACGACGACGCTGGGTGTCGGCGTGCTGATCTACCGCGAAGATTTCAATATCTATAAAGTCGCGGCCATGGTTTTGGCCATCGCCGCCATCGTGCTGTTCACCTATGGGAATTCGAAAACCGCCGGTTAGCGCCCCGCTGCCATCCGGCGTTGACGCAATGACAGCACCGTTTCGGCGCCGTCGCTGGCAGCTTGATAAGGCGTGGTGATCGCCGACACGGCGGCCTTCCAGCCTTCTAAGGTCTCGCCTTCTTTGACAACGATGGAATCGAACCCGCACCGGCTGAGTTGCCAGTATTGATCGCGGAGGATATCGCCGATGGCGCGAACCTCGCCCTGATAGTTGAACCTGTCACGCAGCCGTCGAGCGTTGGAATAGGACCGGCCATCGGTAAAGGCCGGAAAATCCAAGGCCACCAAACCGAAATGCCTAAGATCATCCTCGATTTGGCCCGGAGTCTGTTCGCTGGTCAGGCGGATACCGATTTGAGTGCCCCGTGCCATTAGTTCATCACGCTCGGCCCGCCAACGTTTCAGACTGACGCACACCGGTCCGTCACCGGGTATCTCGGCGCCATCAGCGACTTGCACCCAGGAATCATCAGCGAAGGCACCATCCTTAAGCAGCGGCATTGAAACGTTCCTCATAAAGACGCGTCTTGAACGGCCCGGCACCGACACGGCGGTAGGTATCCAAGAACCGCTCGCCCTCTCGGCGCCCTTCGATGAACACGTGCACCAATTCCTCAACCGCATCAACGATATCATCCGATGACAACGCCGGGCCGATGATGCTGCCGACGCTGGCATCTTCGCCGGGCGCGCCGCCGAGCGTGATCTGGTAGTACTCTTCACCCCGACGGTCGACACCCAATAGGCCGATATGACCGACATGGTGATGTCCGCAGGCATTGATGCAGCCAGATATTTTGATCCTGAGTTCGCCGATATCGTGCTGGCGGTCGAGATCGGCGAAGCGTTTGGAGATACGCTGGGCGACTGGGATCGAGCGCGCGCTAGCCAAAGAGCAGTAATCGAGCCCTGGGCACGCGATGATATCGCCGGCCAGACCAACATTGGCTGTCGCCAAATCCTGCTCGGCGAGCTTCTGCCATAGCTCATACAGCTCAGCCTGCTTCACATAGGGGAACACCAGGTTCTGCTCATGGGTGACCCGCAATTCATCCATCGAATAGGTCTCGGCCAAATCGGCAATAGCGTCCATCTGTGCGTCGGTCACATCGCCCGGCGGCTGGCCTTCGGGCTTCACTGACAGATTGACAATGGCGTAGCCGGGCTGCTTGTGTGGTG
>JABJBP010000071.1 GCA_018665815.1 Rhodospirillaceae bacterium | reverse complement strand
TATTTCCGCACTTCGTTTACCTCGCCTTGGGGGGTCCGCGTGCCACCCTTCGAAAATGTCTCGCGGTTTCATTTCGCCCACCGGGGCCGGTGTTTCGTCCGCGTCGCCGATGAGCCCAAGCCGGTTTCGCTGGAACAAGGCGACCTGATCATCATCACCCGCGGCGCGACGCATACGCTCTATTGCGATCCGACGACCGAAAGTCAGGCTCTGCCTTTGGATCTAATGGTTGAAGTGTCGGGTTTCCAGGGCAGCGGCACGCTGGTCTATGGCGATCCGGGCACCAGTCATGAAACCCAACTGGTCTGCGGCCACTTTGCCTTTGATAAGAACGCCAATCATCCGTTGATCGATGCGCTGCCGTCGCATTTGCATATCCGGAACTACGGCGAGGCTGCCGGCAGTTGGATGGAAAGCACGCTCAAGGTCATCGGTGCGGAAGCCGGGCGAAACGGCATGGGCAGCGACCTGATCGCGCTGAAATTATCGGAAATCATTTTCGCCCAGGCGCTCCGGACCTATCTTGCGTCGGACGGCGCCGACTGGCCCGTGCTGGCCGGTTTCTCCGACGCGCAAATTTCGCGCGCGCTGAACGCCGTGCACAATGCGCCCGAGTTTCGATGGACCTTGGAGGATCTGGCCAAGGCTGCCGGCATGTCTAGGACGTCCTTTGCGACGAAGTTTGCGCAATTGATGTCGATGACACCCGTCGCCTACATCACCCATTGGCGTATGCAGATTGCCCGCCAGCAATTGGCGGAAACAGACCAAGCGATCATCGATATCGCCGAGAGCACCGGCTATCAGTCGGAAGCCGCCTTTGGCCGTGTATTCAAGAAATATTTCGCGACTCCGCCGGCCAGGTATCGGCGCCAACAACGGCTGGACTGAATGCCGGCCGCAGGCGCTTCATCGAAACTCTTGCGGCGTTAAACGCTGTTGCGGATAGGATTTCGTTGAACGCTTAGTCGGCTCAGAACAACGACATCTGATCGCCGGCGCGTGGTGGCGGCTGGAACAGATCATTGCGCAGCCCAAATCCGGCCGCCGGATGGTCGGCGATGTCCAAGCGCTTTTCGGCGATGCGGAAGCGTTTGGCCAACAAATCGGCGTAAGTGCCGGTACCTTTCATGCGGGTCCCGAATTCAGCGACGTAAAGCCCGCCGTCCCGCGATTCCCGCATCATGGCGAGCACCTTCGATTTGCGGTTCGGCACGTGGGCTTCCAGCCATTCGATGAACAGGTCTTTGATTTCGAGCGGCAGGCGCAAAAGGATATATTCGCCGGCCTTTGCACCGGCGTTGACGCCGGCTTCCAAAATGGTTTCCAATTCATGGTCATTGAGGCCCGGGATCATCGGCGCTGCCATGCAGGCAACCGGGATGCCGGCGCCGGTAAGCGTGCGGATGGTCTCCAGGCGCTTTGGCGGCGTCGCGGCACGGGGTTCCATGGTGCGCGCCAGATCGCGGTCCAGCGTCGTCACCGAGACGCCGACGCCGACCAGGCTGCGTTCCGCCATAGCCGACAAAATATCCAGATCCCGGCAGATCATCGCTGATTTCGTTACAATGCTGACCGGATGGTTATAGGCATCCAGGACCTCCAGGACGCCCCGCATGATCCGATGATCTTTTTCGATCGGCTGATAGGGGTCGGTATTGGTGCCGATAGCGATCGTCTGGGGGTGGTAATTGGGTTTGCGCAGCTCGGCCTCCAGCAACGCCGCGGCGTCGGGCTTGGCGAACAGCTTGCTTTCGAAATCAAGCCCCGGCGACAGCCCGTGGTAGGCGTGGGTCGGCCGCGCGAAACAATAGACGCAGCCGTGCTCGCATCCCCGGTAAGGGTTGATCGAGCGATCGAAGGGAATGTCCGGGGACGTATTGCGGGTGATGATGGTTTTCGGCCGCTCAAGCGTTACCGTGGTGCGCAATGGCGGCACGTCGGCGTCATCCAAATCCCAGCCGTCATCGATGGCATGCACGCTCATGGCCTCAAACCGCCCGCTTTCCTGGGAGACGGCGCCACGGCCCTTCAGCGGTTGCGCGGGAAGGATATCAACCATGGAGGCAGTATATGCATTGAAGGAGAACAAAGAAAGAACATAAAATCATTCAGGTAGAATTTTCGCGACCTCTGAATAGATCCAATCGCGGAAGGCTTTGACTTTGGGCCGGTCCGCCGTGCGTTCCGGCGCGACCACCCAAACCGACGTGTTTGATTTCAAAACCATATCGAAGGGCATCACCAGCGTGCCGGCGGCTAGTTCTGCTTCAATAATGATCGGATTAACCAGCATCACGCCTTGGCCGCCGATGGCGGCCTGAATGGCCAGGTTTTCGATTGTGAATACCGCGCCCCGGGATGCGTCGACGCCATCCACTTTGAAATGCCCAAGCCAACGCTGCCAACTGGGCGCATCGCGAAGGTCCCCCCAATCAACGTGCAACAACCGGTGATGGGCTAGGTCCGCGGGCGCCGCTAATGGATGATCGCCTTCCATCAACGACGGGCTGCAGGCCGGGACGACGTTTTCGTCAAACAGCTTATCGGCCCTGAGGCCTGGGTATTTGCCAGGGCCGAGGCGGATACCCACATGGACGCCGTCGCGTTCGAAATCGACAAGCCCCAAACTGGCATCCAGCCGCACGCTCAAATCCGGATAGCGGGTGTTGAACGAATCCAGGCGCGGCACCAGCCATTTGGCGGCGAAGGTCGGCGCCGCTGATACGGTTAGAATACCGGTCTCATCATCATCGGTGAGTCGGCTGACGCCTTCCGCCAACCGGTCTAAGCCTTCTGTCATCAAGGGTAGGGCTTTCTGGCCGGCTTCGGTCAACCGGATTTCGCGGGTCAGGCGTCTGAATAGCGGCACGCTCAGCCATTCTTCCAATCCACGAACCTGCTGGCTGACCGCGGCGGGGGTAACAAACAGTTCTTTAGCAGCTTTCGAGAAACTTAAATGTCTGCCTGTGGCCTCGAAGGCACGTAAGGCATTAAGGGGTGGTAATTTTCTCATAAAAACAACATGTTATGTAATTATCAAATGAATTAGATTATCTTAAGTATAAAACATAAAAACTCGTTTGTGAAGCGCAGTGGATTGTTGTTTAAAGGGGCCAACGCAACAACCGACGAAAACACATTTTGAAAGAGGAGACGACCATGAACCCCTACACGCAAATCACCGGACACAATGCTTCCCTCGACGCCCGCGGCGCCGGCTTGACCTGGGAGATGATGGTCTCCGAAGCGGCCTACAAAGCCTACACCGCCATCGAACGGCTCTTCGGCTCCCGCGCCTAACATTTAGGCCTTCGAACACTTGCGAATTCCCGGCGCCCGCGCCGGTCACGAACCATCCCTGGACGCCCCGGACCCTGCTTCGCAAGAAGCGCCGGGGCGTACTTTTATGAGAAATCCCATTTACTAGCATCGGCTGGCAATGTCTTGTGACGTTGAAAGGCGGGCGCGACATGGTTTAGAAATGTCGCCAGAGTAAGGAGGCATGATGACGCCAAGCGTCCGCGTTGACGAAATTTCTGTGACCCCCATTGCCGGTGCGCTGGGCGCTGAGATTGGTGGTGTCGATTTGGGTGCAGATATTAATGACATCGACGTGGCCACCATTCGCCAGGCATTGCTGGATCATTGCGTGATCTTTTTCCGGGATCAGGATTTCGACACCGCGGCGCACAAGCGTCTGGCGCTCAAATTCGGCGACATATTCGTTCATCCGTTCTTCTTTTCCGATGATCCGGGTGTTGTCACCATCGTTCGTGAACCCGGCGATACCCGCATTGTCGGCGAGGACTGGCATTCCGATACGGCGATGATGGCCGAGCCGCCCTTAGGCGCCATCCTGCTAGCCCTGGACGTGCCGGAGTTCGGTGGCGATACAATGTTTGCCAATCAATATCTGGCTTATGACGCCCTGTCGGACGGCATGAAGCGGATGCTGGCGCCGCTCAAAGCCGTGCAGTCCGACCGGCTGGTCGCCGGACCGGGCGCCGCCGAGCGCAGCGCCAGTCGCGCCACCAAGGCCCGCACAGGCCCAGACTGGACCGAGACCATAAGTTATCATCCGGTCATCCGTACCCATCCTGAAACCAAGCGCAAATGCCTTTACGTCAACCATTCCTATTCGGTGGGCATTGAAGGAATGACGGAGGCCGAGAGCCAACCGTTGTTGGATTATTTGATGGATTGGGGCCACCGGCCAGAATTCACCTGCCGGTTCCGCTGGCGGCCCGGCTCGGTGGCGTTCTGGGACAACCGATGTTCCAAGCATATTGCCGTCGACGATGTTTCGGACGCGCGCCGCGTCATGCGCCGAGTTCAGATCGCCGGCGATAGACCGTACTGATGATGAAGATGCGAGTGAACCGGTGCTGAGCGTCATTATCCCAACTCTCAACGAAGCGCGTCGCATCGGCGCGCGGCTTGAAGATTTGAAAGCCGCCGACATCGCCGCCGAGATTATTGTTGCCGATGGGGGATCTGCCGACGCGACGATCGACATTGCCGCCGAAGCGAGCGCTCGGACCATTGTCGGCCCGCCGGGTCGCGGCCAGCAACTGGCCGCCGGTGCCAATATTTCGAATGGCAGTTGGCTGTTGTTCCTGCACGCCGATACGCAGCCGGGGCCAGGCTGGGCAACAGTCGCGAAGCGGTTCATGGCTGATCACGATAACAAATTCCGGGCTGGGTATTTTCGTTATGCCTTGGACGATAGCGCCGCCGCCGCCAGGCGCCTCGAGATGATTGTCGATTGGCGTTGCCGACTTCTTAATCTGCCCTATGGGGATCAGGGCTTGCTGATCAGTGCCAGTTATTACGAACGCCTGGGTGGGTTTCGGCCCATCGCGCTGATGGAAGATGTCGACTTGGTTCGCAAAATTCCCCGCCACCGGCTCATTGAACTCGCCGCCATCGCCGTGACATCGGCGGAGCGCTACCGCCATGAGGGATACCTCACCCGTCCGGCCCGCAACCTGATTTGCTTGGCACTTTATTACCTGGGCTTTCCGCCGGGGTATCTCGCGGACTTTTACCGTTCGGGCCGGTTATGACGCCCGCCCAGCGGCATCTTGTGGTGATGGCCAAGGCGCCGCGAATGGGGCGGGTAAAAACGCGCCTGGCGGCCGATATTGGTACACTCGCGGCATGGAATTTTTACCGCCGGACATTGGCGCGCGTTGTTCGCCCGCTGGCCCGCGACCCGCGTTGGACGCTCTGGCTGGCGGTCAATCCTGACGCAACCGTCACTGACGATCAATTGTGGCCGGTGCGCTCACGGCGGATCACCCAGGGTGATGGTGATCTCGGTCGGCGCATGGCGCGGGTGATGGCGGTCATGCCGACGGGGCCGGTGGTTATTATCGGGGCCGATATTCCGGGCATTCGCCCGTGCCATATCTGGCAGGCCTTTAAAGCCATGGGGCGCCATGACGCGGTATTCGGCCCGGCCGCCGATGGTGGCTATTGGCTGGTAGGCCAAAGACGCACGCCGCGCATGGCCGATATTTTCCAGAATGTACGTTGGTCGAGCGCCGATGCGCTGGCCGATACCCGGGCCAACCTGCCGACGGGCTGGCGGGCCCACACATTGGGTATCTTGACGGATGTCGATGACGGCCCTACTTACGCCGCTATGGGCAGACAGGACACATGACCATGAGCTTGCGAGAACACGTCGGCGCCTTCGTCAGCGCGCCTAAAATTCAAAATCTGATCACCATATTGATCGTTATCAATGCGATTACGCTGGGCTTGGAGACGGACGCGGGCGTGCGCGAGAACTTCGGCGCGCCGCTGGCGATTTTTGACAAGATCATCTTGAGCATTTTCATTGCCGAGATTGCTGCCAAACTTTTCGCCCAGGGCGCGCGATTTTTCCGTGACGGCTGGAACGTCTTCGACTTCATCGTTGTCAGCATCGCTCTAGTGCCCGCTGCCGGGCCGCTGTACATCCTCCGGGCACTCAGGATCTTGCGAGTGCTCCGATTGATTTCCATGGTCCCGCAAATGTGCCGGGTGGTCCAGGCGCTGGTCACGGCAATTCCAGGCATGTTGTCCATTGTCGCCCTAATCACCTTGATCTTTTATGTCAGTGCCGTGCTCGCGACCAATCTGTTCGGTGCTGATTTCCCGCAATGGTTCGGCCACATTGGGCGGTCCATGTATTCGCTTTTTCAGATCATGACCCTGGAAAGCTGGTCCATGGGCATTGTTCGCCCGGTAATGGAAATATTTCCCTATGCTTGGGCGTTCTTCGTGCCGTTCATTTTGGTGACAAGCTTCGCCATTATTAATCTCTTCATCGGTGTCATCGTCGACGCCATGCACGGTCAACACGACGATGTTATCGAAGAGGTTCACGCCGATGCGCAGGCCATTGAAGGCAAGATTGAGGACGTCGAGAAAGAATTGTCGGAGTTGCGCCGGATGTTACGCGCACGGGGTGGCGCTTAAGCGCCGAGACATTTTCGGATAAACGCGACCACTTCGTTGCTGTCCCATTCGGCGATGCCGGTGACGCGGCCGCGTTCCAGGCCGTCCTCGCCGAACAGCACGGTGGTCGGCAGGCCGCGGACTTTCAAGGATCTGAGCAGTTTGCCGCCGGGATCGACCAGGACTTCCAAGTCGTGGAGTTTGTTGGTCTCAAAAAACTTCTTTGCCACCGGGACGCCCTTGCGGTCCTCCGATACCGCCAATACATCGATGCCGGTGCCCTTCAAGAGCGCGCGCAGGCGATCGAGTTGCGGCATTTCGCGCACGCACGGCGCGCACCAGGTCGCCCAGAAGTTCAAGACCACGCCCTGGCCTTTGTAGTCGGTTAGCCGGCGGTCTTTGCCGTTCGCGTCCTTAAACGCGGTATCGGGCGCGGCGGTGTGATCGTCGGCGGCCTGGAATGGAAAATGAGTGCCGTCCTTGAGCGTACAAGCGGCGCTGGAATTCGCCGTGCCAAGGCCGAAAGTGGCGGCTAGCGCAGCCAGACCGACACCAATGAAAACCACAAAAACCGCAATTTTTCTTGTACTTAGACGTCCTTCGGACATATACGATGGCACTCTGAGTTATTGGACAATGAACGACGGAAGACGAAATTAAGGATACGCCTGATGGCGGACGATAAATCAAAATCACCAGCCGACGCCAGCACCATCTGGGGTGGTCGGTTCGAGGCCGGGCCGGATGCGGTCATGGAGGCGATTAACGCCTCCATCGACTTTGACCAACGGATGTACGCGCAAGACATTGCCGCGTCCCAGGCGCATGCCCGAATGCTAGCGAACCAAAAGATCATTTCGACGGATGATGCCGATGCGATAATCGCCGGTCTCGACACCATCAGATCGGAAATTGAGGCCAGCAGCTTTGAATTCAGCCGCGCGCTGGAAGACATTCATATGAATGTTGAGGCGCGTCTGACGGAATTGATCGGTGACGCGGCTGGGCGTCTACATACAGCGCGGTCGCGCAATGATCAGGTCGCCGTCGATTTTAAGCTTTGGGCCCGCGCCGCCTTGGATGCGATGGACGGCGATATGCAGGCCTTGCAATCCGCCCTGTTGGATCAAGCTGAAGCCCATGCGGCGTCGGTGATGCCTGGCATGACCCATTTGCAGACGGCGCAGCCGGTTACCTTGGGCCACCATTTGATGGCTTATGTGGAAATGGTCGGCCGGGACAGGGGCCGGGCCGCCGATTGCCGGGCGCGGCTGAACGAGAGCCCTTTGGGCGCGGCCGCATTGGCCGGCACCTCGTTCCCCATCGACCGCGACGCCACCGCCGCGGCCCTGGAATTTGATGGCCCGGCGCGCAATTCCATGGACGCCGTCTCAGACCGCGATTTCGCTATGGAGTTTTTAGCCTTTGCGTCGATTTTGTCGGTGCATCTGTCGCGCCTGGCCGAGGAATACGTGATTTGGTGTTCGGCACAATTTAGCTACGCCCGGTTGGGAGATGCGTTTTCGACGGGCTCATCGATCATGCCGCAAAAACGTAACCCCGATGCCGCTGAATTGGTGCGCGGCAAGGCGGGCCGGGTGATCGGCGCATTGCACGGCTTGATGATTGTCATGAAGGGCATGCCGATGACCTACGGCAAGGACATGCAAGAAGACAAAGAGCCGGTTTTCGAGGCCACTGAAACCCTACAGCTGTGTTTGGCGGCGATGACCGGGATGCTGGGTGACACGAAGTTTAATACAGACCGCATGGCGGCTGACGCGGGCACAGGGTTTTCGACGGCGACAGATTTGGCCGATTGGCTGGTCCGGGTGCTGGGCATGCCGTTCCGTCAGGCCCATCATGTCACCGGCGCGATTGTGAAACTGGCTGAAGACAAAGGTTGTGGACTGGAAGGCCTGGCACTGAGCGACATGCAAGGCGTCGAAGCGGGCATTACGGCAGACATTTTTGAGGTGCTGGGGGCTGAGAACTCCGTCAATAGCCGGACCAGTTTTGGCGGGACGGCACCGGGAAATGTCCGCGCGGCCGTGGCGGCGGCACGCAAAAGGTTCCTGGACTGAGCGATACGGGTTATGCTGTCGCGTGACGATGATCCGACATGCGGCGTAGATGATTAACGAGAGCAATATGCGACAACGCAGAGACATTGTTGGTTGGGTGATGTTTGCCGGTCCGTTGTTGGTGGCGGGCTTGGTGCTGGCGGCGTGCGGCAAGAAGTCCGCGCCAAAGCATCCCGATGATGCCGAATACCCGAGCGAATACCCGCGGGCACTGCCCGAATTGAAGCCCTATACAGGTAAGGATGACGACGGGCGCACCATTGGCGGGATCAATCAACCCGGCGCGATTTACCAATACCCCAATCGGGCGCCCAACCGGTAACGCGGGGAACGGCGCTATGGATCATTTTCAATACCGCAACGGCGAACTGTATGCCGAGGACGTGGCGCTCAGCCGGCTGGCGGCGGAGATCGGTACACCGTTTTTCTGTTATTCGACGGCAACCCTTGAGCGTCATTACCAGGTGTTCGCCGATGCCGTTTCCGGGCTTGATGCAAGCATCTGCTATGCCGTTAAGGCGAACTCAAATGTTGCGGTAATTGCCACCCTGGCCCGGCTTGGTGCCGGTGCCGACGTGGTTTCCGGTGGTGAAATGAAACGCGCCTTGATCGCTGGCGTGACGCCCAACCGGATTGTCTTTTCCGGCGTCGGCAAGACCCGCGAAGAATTGGCCGAAGCCTTGAAAGCCGGGGTGACACGGATCAACGTGGAATCCGAGCCGGAACTTGAAATTTTGTCTGAAGTGGCCGCATCGTTGGGGATCGCCGCGGAAATTTCAATTCGCATCAATCCCGATGTCGATGCCAAGACTCACGAAAAAATCACCACCGGTAAAAGTGAGAACAAATTCGGTATCGACTTGGCCGTGGCCCGTGATGTCTATGCCCGCGCGGCGACCATGCCGGGACTGGAGGTCTGTGGCGTGGCGGTGCATATCGGCTCGCAGCTGACGGATTTGGCCCCTTACCGCGAAGCCTACGTGCGGACTGCGGCTTTTGTTGAGGGGTTGCGCCAGGACGGTCACGATATCCGCCATGTGGATCTTGGCGGCGGGTTGGGTATTCGCTATGACGATGAAGAGGTCCCGTCACCGGCGGAATATGGCGCTATGGTGACCGAGACCGTCTCTCATTTGAATTGTCCGGTGACTTTTGAGCCAGGCCGGGTCATCGCCGGCAACGCCGGCGTTTTGGTCAGCCGCGTGCTTTTTGTCAAAGAAGGTTTGGCGAAGAATTTCTGTATTGTCGATGCGGCCATGAACGATCTGATCCGGCCGACGCTCTACAATGCCTATCACGAAATTGTGCCCGTTATTGAAGCGCCTAAGGGCCATGCCGATATTAATATGGATATCGTTGGTCCGATCTGTGAATCGGGTGACTATATTGCCAAGGATCGGATGATGGCACCGGTTGATGCCGATGATTTGCTAGCGGTTCGAACCGCTGGGGCCTATGCGGCGGTGATGGCTTCGACATATAATACCCGGCCGTTGGCGCCCGAGGTGCTGGTCAACGGCAATACGTTTGAAGTGATCAGGCGGCGCTTTACGGTGGATGATATGATTGATTTGGAAACCATACCTGACTGGTTGAGTTCGGACCCGCCCCTCAGGGCTGGCGGCACCGGTTAATGGCGCCCGGTCCGGCAGAAAACAACACAAATCCGCTGGCCAGCCGGCGCGTCCGGTTGTTGATGCGAGCCGCCGCCCTGGCAAGCATATGGGAACGCGTTTGGCCGCGCCTGTTGCCGGCGCTGGCAACGGTGGGGCTGTTTTTTGCGGTGGCTTTGCTGGATGTGCTGCCGGGCTTGCCTTTTGCGGTCCATGTATCGGTCTTGGCGATCTTCGCCGGCATGTTGGGTTACACCTTGCGCGGCCTTTTGATCGGTGATTACCACACCGATGAGCGAGCAACCCGCGACCGCCTAGAACGTGACAGTAATCTTCAACACCGGCCGCTTACAGCGCTCGTCGATCAGCCGCTGAGCGGCCAGATTGATGCCGGCGGCCGGGTGCTTTGGGAATTGCACTTGCGGCGCATGGCTGCCGTGATTGGAAAGCTACGGGTGCGACTGCCGTCGCCCGGCATGGCGGCGCTTGATCCTTTTGGTATGCGTGCTGCGGTCTTGTTAATTATGGTTATTGCCGCCGCTGCCGGGGCCACCGATGCCCGCGCCCTTTTGGTTCGTGCCTTGGTGCCGCAGTCCGCTGCCATCGCGCAAGCTCAGTTGAGTCTGGATGTTTGGATAACGCCGCCGGCCTATACAGGCCTGGCGCCGATCTTCCTGGAACGCCAAAAAACGCCACCGCCGCCACTGGCCGCCGCCGCATCACAAAGCACAGGCTCACCGAGCGATGTGCCAGCCACCATCGAGCCGGTCGCGATCACCATACCCGTCGGCAGTACATTTCTGGCGCAAATGGGCGCGCTTGATGACGTGGCCGAGATCAGTATCGGCCAGCGGGTGGTCACATTTGAGCGGTTTGATGAAGGTGAAACGAAAAGCGGTGCGCGGGTGGAAGGCATGTTTCAGCCTGCTGATGCCGGGCCTAACAAATTAAGCGTGAGCGTGGCCGGCCTCGTGGTCGCCTCGTGGTCGGTTCTTGTCGCTGCCGATAAAGTTCCCGAAGCCGAATTTTTGGCACCGGCGAAAAACTTGGGCCGCGGTCTGTTGGGTGTCGAGTTTGAGGCCCGCGACGATTACGGCCTGACCGGTGTCGGCATGGCTATTCGCCACAGCGACGGCTGGGCCGTGCCAGGCGCTGGTAAGGATGTTCTTATTGACCTTCCTGTGCCCGGTCTTGGCACGCCTCAAGCTAAGGGAACATCGACCCAGGATTTATCTGCGCACCCTTGGGCCGGGGAAATCGTCAAGCTCAGCCTTTATGCCACCGATGGCGCCAAGCAGCGCGGCGAAAGCGACCCCATCACCCTGGCCTTGCCGCAACGCATTTTCAATCATCCCGTCGCCCGGGCGATTGTCGCAGCACGCAAGAAATTGAATCGGCCTGAGGCCGGCGCCATTGACGCCGCGGCTAAGGATCTGGATACCATTGCCCGCCAACCGCAGCAATTTTTCGACGATACGGTGGTTTTCCTGGCGCTCAGGATTGCGCGCGCCCGGCTTGCGCATGACGGCACAGAGATGGCCGTGGCGTCGGTGCAGAAGCTTTTGTGGGAAACCGCGCTGCGTATTGAGGACGGCGAGTTTTCCATTGCCGACCGGGAACTTCGCGACGCCCAAAAACGCCTCAGCGAGGCGATGAAGAACGGGGCCGACGCCCAGGAGCTGGACCGCCTGATGAACGAATTGCAGCAGGCGTTGGACAAATACATGGCCGCCCTGGCCGAACATCTGGCCCGCCAGGGTTTGAGCGAAATGCCGCAGAACCCGACCACCCGGATGATGGAAGGTGGCGATCTGCAGAAAATGCTTGATCAGATCAAGGAATTGTCGCGCACGGGCGCCGTTGATGCGGCGAAGCGGATGCTTTCACAACTCAACCAGATGCTTGATGCGATCCGCAATGGCGCCCGCATGGCGCAGCAGCCACGTGGAATGAATAAAGGCCGCCGCGCCTTGCAAGGGCTGCGTGACTTGACGCGCCGCCAGCAAGAACTTCTCGATCGTACATTTCGACAATCGCAGCAAAATCGCCGCCAGGGTCAGCAAGGCCAGCAGGGGCAGCAAAATCAGCAGCGCCAAGGGCAACAGGGCCAAAGACAGCAGGGTCAGAGGAACCGTCCGGGCGAGCACGGGAAAATGGCTGGCGAGCAAGAGGCATTGCGCCGCGAGCTTGGCCGAATGATGCTGCAAATGGATGAAATCCTGGGCGCCATACCGCCATCCATGGGTAAGGCGGACCGCGCCATGAAGGGTGCCGGCAAGGCATTGCAGAAGGGCGACGGTGAGGGCGCAGTGCCGCTTCAAACCGAAGCTCTGGATCAACTGCGTCAGGCGACCGAAGGCATGGCCGAGCAATTGGCGCGTCGCATGCAAGGCTCCATGGGCATGTCATTGGGGCGCAACGACCAGCAAATGCCGCGCGGCCGGGACCCCTTCGGGCGTCAGCGCGGCCAAGGTGCCGGTGGCGGGGTCGAAAATGGTGATGTCAAAATACCCGGTCGCATGGAATTGCGCCGCTCACGCCAAATTCTTGATGAATTGCGTCGCCGTTCCGGCGAACGCGATCGGCCGGCGTTGGAGCTTGACTACATCGACCGGCTTATCCGGCGATTCTAGAGTTAGCAAGAAAGGTGCTGCCGGCGGATTTCGAGGCGAGATCGCGTCGCTGCTAGTGTGCCTTTTTCTTATCCGCCATGGCTTCTTCTGGCGCCGCGAAAACCACGGCAATGCCACGCGCTAGGGGTGACGGTTCGATGACTGTGATCTTATAACTCATCCGTTCCTTGGCCTTAAGTTGGTTTCTTGCCGGTGCTGCTAGGGATGAATGAATGTCATGTCTTTCGCTGTCGTGGAGGATAATCTTGATCATCGGCACGGCTCGCGTTTCGTCACTAATATTGGTAATGACCCCGCGCACCACCAACGCCGGTTTGCCGCGTGCAGTGGTGAAGACCATTTTCGGTGTGCCAAGATTCAGACCGGCGCCGACTTTCTCACCGAGGCCGATCATTTCATAAAGCCCTTTAGTGAACGGCATCATGCTCATGATCATGCCGCGGGCGAAGAACCCGCCGGCAAGAATCACAATCAGCAGCACGCCGACGGCAATGCCGATAATCTTGACAATGCTACGGGGCTGGCCGGCTTCGTCCGGCGAGGACAGTTGCGGAATGGGGTCAGGGTCCGGGATATCTTCCGGGTCCATATCTTCATCGAAGGGATCATCTTCGTCATCGACCTCGCCCATGATCGATTCGACAGGTTCCGTATCCTCGTTTTCGCCGAACATGTCATCCAGATCGGCGGGCAGGGCGGGCGCTTCCTCGTCATTACCGTCCTCGTCAAAACCAACCCCGTCATCGTCGTCTTCGATATCGAACTCGTCATCAAGGTCGAAGTCGTCCATGGGGTCGGGTTCGGGTTCCGGCTCTGGTTCCGGCTCTGGTTCCGGCTCTGGTTCCGGCTCGGGGATGGGCTCCGGCTCGGGCGGGGCCGGCTCGGGCATGGGGGCTGCCGGTGCTGGTGGGGCTTGCATGGGGGGTGGTGGCGGTGAGACCACGGGCGTTTGATGCCACGTATGCCCGCAATTAAAACAGCGGGTAGATCGACCTTCTCCGATGAGTGCCGGCAGCACGGTATAGCGGGTCGTGCAGTTCGGACAGGTGATAATCATAGAGTCTCGGACCCCGAAAAGGTTTTTTCATTTATAGGGTTTAGGAGAATCTTACGCAACCCGGGCCGGGCCTGCCAAGAACCCATTTGCCGCCCTGGACGCCATGCCCGCTCTCATGGCATTGTGCACCCGTAATGCAAAGGCCGTTCGGGCGCGTCCCGTCAGGTCATTATTAGGCAAGCGGACGACCAACCTGGAGGCGCCGTGATCACGGAATTTGACGAACCGATCGTCCGCTTCGAAAACGTCGGGCTGCGCTATGGGCTAGGTCCGGAGGTTCTTCAGGATGTCTCCTTTTCCCTAGACCCGGGGGCGTTTCATTTTCTCATCGGTGAAAGCGGCGCGGGCAAATCATCGCTCTTGAAACTGATTTATTTAGCGCTTCGCCCGACCCGTGGATTGATCTCATTATTCGGAAAAGACATCGCTACAACCCCCCGCGAACAGCTTCCGGCATTGCGCCGCCGGGTCGGTGTTGTGTTCCAAGAATTCAAGTTACTCAATCACTTATCGGCTTTTGACAACGTCGCATTGCCGCTTCGGGTGGCCGGCGTAAAGCGCAAGGACGTGAACAGGCATGTGGCCGAATTGTTGGCTTGGGTCGGCCTCAAGGATCATATGAAAGCCCGTCCGCCAACCTTATCGGGCGGCCAGCAACAGCGCGTCGCAATCGCTCGGGCGGTCATTTCCAGGCCGCGGCTGCTGTTGGCGGATGAGCCGACCGGTAATGTCGATGACACCATGGGCTACCGGCTTATCCATCTGTTCGAGGAATTGAACAAACTTGGCACGACGGTGATTATTGCTACGCATAATCAACAACTGGTCGAGCGTTTGGGGTACACGCAACTGCGACTCGACGACGGCCAATTTTCGGTTATTCCCGGCCGTAAACAAAAGGCGCCGCCATCCGAAGGTCGGGCCCAAACGGCGGTGGAAACCGGCAAATCGACAAATTCCGCTGCCGATTCGCGAATCGACACGGAAGACACTTTCCGCAATCCACCGAACGTGGAGAACTTTTTGTGATCCTGGCAAGCCGTTCCGATCTGCCTTTGGACAAAGATGAGCACAGCCGATTCCTGCCCTGGCTTATCGCCTTCATGGTGTTTTTGTCGATTCTGGCTGTCGCCGGCATGTTGGTTCTCAACGCCACGGCATCGCGCTGGGATGCCGGGGTCCGAGGCACCTTAACCGTCCAGGTCGTGCCGTCTGCCGATGCCGCCGATGATGAAGCTCGATTGAACGAGGTGCTCACCGTGTTGGCGACATCTCCGGAGATTGCGAAATACGATGCCATGGATGAGGCCCGCTTGATCCGATTGTTGGAGCCGTGGGTCGGTGCAGCGGCGGGCAGTGCTGATTTGCCACTGCCGCGGCTTATTGATGTTGAGTTGAAACCGGCGACGGATTTGACCGCGGCAGGTTTGCGAAAACGACTGGACGTCCGGGTCAAGGGCGTCACCATCGATGATCATCGGGTTTGGCTCGATCGTCTTGTCAGAATGATTGAGACCTTCGAGGCTTTGGCCCTGGTGGTGTTGCTGTTCATCGTGCTGGCGACTATCGGTACCGTGGTGTTCACAACGCGCACCGGATTGGCCATTCACCGCGATGCCATTGAAGTTCTGCATTTGATTGGCGCCCAAGACAATTATATTGCGCGCCAATTTGCCGGCCGCGCACTGGGCCTTGGCGTGAAGGGTGGCATTTTGGGCCTTTGCCTGGCGGCGCCGACGTTGTGGGGGCTGGCCCATTTGGCGCAAAGCCTCGATGAGCGGTTGCTGCCTGATATTGGGTTCGGGCCGGTACATTGGGCGTTATTGTTGGCGTTACCGATTTCGGTGGCGCTGATTGCCATGTCGACGGCGAAAATTACGGTCCTGCGCAACTTGGCACAGATGCTGTAAAGAATGCGCAGGCGGGTAAAGCGACCGGGTGGGCAGTTTTGGGTCAACGTTGGCTTGATGGCGCTTTTTGTTGCCGGTATTTGGGCGATTGGGCTTGTCCGCTATGCCGATGAGGTTCCCGCTACCATCAAAGATGCAAATACCAAAACCGATGCCATTGTGGTGCTCACGGGGGGCAGCGGCCGGGTCAACGAAGGGCTTGCGTTGCTGGACCGCGACTTGGCAGGGAAGTTGTTCATTTCCGGTGTTTACCGGGGCCTGGATGTGCGCAAGCTGTTACAGTTGGCGCGGCGCAATACGGTTGGCCTTGAAGCGCGTATCGGCATTGGCAATGCCATCAACACCACCAGCAACGCGACAGAGACGGGCGAATGGGCACGCCGCCAGAAGATAAAATCCATACGGCTGGTGACCGCCGCCTATCATATGCCGCGCAGCCTACTGGAATTTCGGCATGTCATGCCAATGGTAATGATCGTGCCCAACCCGGTGTTCCCCGAACACGTCAAACAGGACCAATGGTGGGCCTGGCCCGGTACGGCGAGTTTAATGGTCAGCGAGTACAATAAGTTTTTGATGGCCTGGGTTCGCCATCGCGCTGAGAGATTGTTCAGCGCGCCGCCAAATTAGCCTACCGGTACGCGGCTCGTGAATGATATCTATTGACGCGATCATCAAAAACCTCGAAGCAGAAACCTCATGAGCGGAACTCCAACATGAACTGGCTTCGATCCCTGATCTTCAACGTGTTGTTTTTGGCCGGCACCGGCCTGATCTTGATTGTCGTTTCGCCGGTGTTGTTGATGACGACCCGCCATGCGCTGAAGTTCGTGGCGTGGTGGTCGACCATCCAGGCCGCCATGCTGCGGGTCGTTGTCGGCCTCGATCACGAAGTCCGGGGTCTTGAGAATATTCCCGAAGGCGGGTTCATCATCGCCTCCAAGCATCAGTCCGCGTGGGATACCTTTTTCTTTTTCGTGATGTTCAGAAATCCCGCTTACGTGTTGAAGAAAGAGCTTTTGAACATTCCCGTTTGGGGGCTCTACGTCCGCAAATGTCGGGCCATCGTTGTTGATCGGGACGGCGGCGCGTCGGCCATGAAGGCATTGATCCGCGATACCCGCGACCGGCTGGCCGCGGGGCGGCCCGTTGTGATCTTCCCGGAAGGCACGAGAACCGCACCCGGAACCCGGTTGGATTACCATCCGGGCATTGCCGCCATGTACGCGCAGTGCGATGTGCCGGTGGTGCCGGTGGCGGTGAACTCAGGTGTTTTTTGGGGGCGCCGCAGCTATCGCAAACAGCCTGGCACAGTGACGGCGGAGTTCCTGACGCCAATTATGCCGGGCTTGAAGCGTCGGGAATTCATGGCTCGGTTGGAAGACGCCATTGAGGGCGCGAGCACGCGCTTGGTGGAAGAAGCCTGGGCCCGTTTTCCGGCCACGCTGGCGCAGGCGGAATCCGCTGATCCAGCCCCCACGGCGGCTGCGGCCGATGGCGATAGCCCGACAGAGGTAGAGAAAAACCACCCTCAGCCTGTGGGTGAATCTGTGGATAAATCAGACATCTGAAACCGGCGACCCCGCAACCCCTTGACGGAAAAGCAGATTCGCCGGTGTCCCGCTTGGTCGCCTCAAACGGTGGATATGTGGAAACATAAAGAGAACAAATCAATTGACGCCGGCTATCTAAATCCTTAGGTTTAAAAGAGAAATGGCGGTTGCCGGTCGCTTCCAACGCCCCGGCTACCGGTCGTTTTTCGAGTGAAATGATTTTTCGCCACTATCACGCAACCGCGGAGTGTTCCATGGTCGAGCTGTCGCCCGTCTCGCAGCAAATTTGGGATATGAAATATCGCCTCAAAGCGATTGACGGGCGTCCTGTGGATAAAACCATTGCTGAGACTTGGCGCCGTGTTGCGGCGGCGCTGAGTGGGGCCGAACAGGACCCATCCTATTGGGAGCAAAGATTTTTCACCGCCATGGAGGATTTTCGCTTCCTGCCGGCGGGGCGCATTCTTTCGGGCGCCGGCTCGGGCCGCGATGTCACGTTGTTTAATTGTTTCGTCATGGGCGACGTGCCCGACGATATGGCCGGGATTTTCGAGGGCCTGAAGGAAGCGGCCGTCACCATGCAGCAGGGCGGCGGCATCGGCTATGATTTCTCGACGCTGCGCCCGAAAGGCGCGCCGGTCAAAGGTGTTGGTGCCGATGCCTCGGGGCCACTCAGTTTCATGGATGTCTGGGATTCCATGTGCAAGACGATCATGAGCGCCGGGTCGCGTCGCGGCGCCATGATGGCGGTGTTGCGCTGTGATCATCCCGACATCGAAGCCTTCATCGATGCGAAGCGCGACCCGGGGCGGCTTCGGATGTTTAATCTTTCGGTGCTGGTCACCGATGCCTTCATGGCAGCGGTCAAGGCTGACAAGCCCTGGGAACTGACTTTCGGCGGCGTCACTTACAACAGCCTGCCGGCACGCGAGCTGTGGGACACGATCATGCGCGCCACCTATGCCTATGCCGAACCCGGCGTGATCTTCATCGACCGCATCAATGCTCGCAACAACCTGAATTATTGTGAAACCATCCACGGCACCAATCCCTGTGGTGAACAACCTCTGCCGCCTTACGGCGCATGTCTGTTGGGGTCGGTCAATCTCGCCCGGCTGGTGAATAATCCTTTTGAAGAAGATGCCGAACTTGATCTGGGCGGCCTTGATGAATTGGTGGCGACGGCGGTCCGGATGATGGACAACGTCGTCGATGTCTCGGAATTCCCGTTGGAAGAACAGCGACACGAGGCCTTGGCCAAACGTCGCATCGGGCTTGGCGTCACCGGGCTCGCTGACGCGTTGATTATGTGCGGCGCGCGCTACGGCGGTGCCAGGGCCGTCGGGTTGGTTGAGGTCTGGCTGAAACGCCTACAGCGCGCCGCCTATCTGACGTCCGTCGGCCTGGCCCGTGAGAAGGGCGCGTTTCCGCTGTTCGATAAGGAAAAATATCTGACCGGTGAAACCATCCAAGGGCTCGATCTGGACATCAAGGAGGCCATCGCCGAACACGGCATCCGCAATGCGTTGCTGACGTCGGTGGCACCGACCGGCACGATCTCGCTGTTCGCCGACAACGCGTCGTCGGGCCTGGAGCCGGTGTTCAGCTTCGCATACAGCCGCCATGTCCTTATGCCCGACGGTGAGCGGCGCGAGGAACAGGTCTCCGATTACGCCTACCGCCTGTTTAGACAGATGAAGGGCGAGAACGCCGAATTGCCCGATGCCTTCGTCTCGGTCCCCGATCTGAGCCCGCACGATCATCTGGTCATGCAGGCCGCCGTTCAGAAATACATCGATAGCTCAATTTCCAAGACCATCAACGTACCGGAAAGCATTTCCTTCGATGCGTTTAAAGACGTCTACGCGCAGGCCTATGAGTTGGGCTGCAAGGGCTGTACTACCTACCGCCCGAACGACGTCACCGGCGCCGTGCTGGAAGTGAAGACCGAGACGGCGTCCGCCGACGAGCCCGAACTGCCCTTGGAAAGTGCCGTCAAAAAAATCCCCGAAGCGAATACCGGAGACACCGGCGGTGTGGTCCATCAGATGTACAAACCCTTGGGCCGCCCTGGCGAGCTCGACGGCAAGACCTACAAACTGCAGTGGCCGGAAAGCGATCACGCCATCTACATCACGCTCAATGATATCGTTGATGACTCGGGCCGCATCCGGCCGTTCGAAATCTTCATCAATTCCAAGAACATGGAGCACTACGCCTGGACTGTGGCGCTGACCCGGATGATTTCTGCGGTGTTCCGCCGGGGCGGCGATATCTCGTTCGTCGTCGAAGAACTGAAGGCGGTGTTCGACCCGCGCGGTGGCCAATGGATGGAAGGCAAGTACGTGCCTTCATTGCTGGCAGCCCTGGGCGGCGTGATTGAGCGCCATTTGATCGACATCGGGTTCATGACCAACCCGGGCGGTTTGGCCGACCCCGACGCGGCGGAAGCGCAGATCGTTGCTATTGCGGGTGGCGGCTTCGACGAAACCGGCGATCACGAGGCGCACGGCAAGTCAGGGGGCAAATCGGGTGCCCAATCGAATGACGGCCCGGTCGGCCGCACGGCACCCTTCCGCCAGTGCCCGAAATGCGGCCAACCCAGTCTGATTCGCCAGGAAGGCTGTGATACCTGCACCAGCTGCGCGTACTCGAAGTGCGGATGAGGCGCCGTCCATGAGCCGCCGCCTATGAGCCGCTCACGCGATTGGCGGGTTGAGGCGGTGCGCCGTATCGAAGCAGACAACAACCGCTCCGCCGATACTCATTTGTTCCGCCTGGAGTTGCCGGGAATCCCAAACGCTGAGCTTTATTTCAAAGATGAGTCGACGCATCCGACGCGTAGCCTCAAGCATCGGTTGGCGCGTTCCCTGTTCCTTTACGCCATTTGCAACGGTTGGGTCGAAGATGGCACGACTGTCATCGAAGCCTCATCGGGCTCAACGGCAGTTTCGGAAGCCTATTTCGCCCGGTTGCTCGGCCTTGAGTTCATTGCCGTCATGCCGAAATCCACGTCGCCCGAAAAAATCACCGCTATCGAATTCTACGGCGGTCGCTGCCATTTCGTCGACAGCTCGGGCGAAATTTATGCGGCTTCTCAGCGCCTCGCCGAGGAGACGGGCGGCCACTATATGGACCAATTCACTTTCGCCGAGCGCGCCACGGACTGGCGCGGCAACAACAATATTGCCCAATCGATCTTCGAACAGATGGCTGCCGAGCGTCACCCGGTGCCGCGGTGGATTGTCGTCAGCGCCGGGACGGGCGGTACGGCGGCGACCATCGGTCGCTATTTGAGCTACCAAAGTCATTCGACCCGGCTTTGCGTCTGCGATCCGGAAAACTCCGTTTTCTACAATTGTTACACCGAAGACCGTGGCGATATCACCATCGACGCGGGATCGCGGGTCGAGGGCATCGGCCGGCCGCGCTGCGAGCCGTCGTTCTTGCCGGGCGTCATTGACCATATGATCCAGGTGCCTGATGTCGCCACCTTCGCCGCTATGCGGGTCTTGGCCGAGCGGGTTGATCACTTACCTGGTGGTTCCACGGGAACCAATCTATATGCCGCCCTGCAGGTGATCCGTGACATGGTGGATGAAGGCCTGTCGGGGTCCGTGGTGACATTGCTTTGTGATCCGGGCGAGCGTTACCGCGAGACCTATTACAGCGATGCCTGGCTCGCCCAAAACGGTTTCGACATCGCGCCTTACACCGCGCAAATCAACCGGTTTTTGGATACTGGCGTCTGGCTAGACATCTGAACGCGAAAACCCCGGAGAATTCATCATGGAACAGCGCCTCAGCTTGATTTCGCTCGGCGTCAAGGACGTCGCCGAAGCGACTACCTTCTATAACCGCATGGGTCTTGCGCATGCCGCCGAGCAGAGCAACGACCAGATCACGTTCTTCCAAATGGGCGGCGTGATCTTGGGCCTTTACGGCCGCGATGCCCTGGCCGAAGACGCCACGTTGCCGCCGTCTGCATCGCAACCCTTCAACGGCGTCTCAATCGCCTACAATGCCCGCGAAAAAGCCGATGTGGATACGGTATTGGCGGAAGCCAAAGCCGCCGGCGGGACCATCGTCAAACCCGCCGAAGACGCCTTCTGGGGCGGCTATTCGGGCTACTTCACCGACCCCGACGGGCACCTTTGGGAGATTGCCTGGAACCCGTTCTTTCCGATCACCGAGGATGGGCGGACGCTGTTGGAAGAATACCGGCGCGGCTTAGATTTTTCCCGTCTCGGCCTTTTTGATAATCCGCGCCAGAGATCGGTCGTGGATGCCCTGGTCGGTCAGGTGATCGAGGGTGTTTTTCAGATAGTCCAAACACGGCCCGGCCATGCCTTGGCCCTGCAGGATCAATTTCACCGCATCGTTGTCGGCCAGGCGGCCGGTGTATTGGTCGTGGTCGCGATCCGCGATGAAGCCCCAAATCGTCCGCTTGATGGTTTTTGAGCCATCGGGCATTTCAGCGTGCAAGATACGCGGCCGATAAACCCCGGTAATCATCTCGCGTTCCCAGAGATATCCCATGACGTTGTCGACATCATTTTCGGCAACCTTAAAGGCGAGCCCCTTGCACGCACCGCCCCGGTCCAATCCGAACACCAGCCCTGGGCATTCATAGGTGCCCCGATAGGCGACGGAATAAATGCAAAGTGCCCGATGATAACCATGGACGAGGGCTGGCTGGACATCCGTGTGTGGAAAGTTCGGGCGCCACATCAGTGAGCCGTAGCCGAACACCCAGAGATCGCCCGGCGGGCGGGGCGTCAGGGATGGCCTTTCGGGGCGTTTTCCGGCGAACCTCGACATTCGGCCACCCTATCGGCGGGGGGCTGAAAATCAACGCACCGAGACTGCGGATTGCTAGGGCGGTATTATTTGCCCTTGAATGCCGGCGAACGTTTCTCGGCAAAGGCGGCCTCGGCCTCGCGATGGTCTTCAGAAAACCACAGTTCAGCGAATTCCGTCTCCGATAGTGCATTGGCCGTTGCCATGTCCGGATCTGACGCAGCAACGACACTTTTCACGGCGGCCAGGGCGAGCGGCGACGCGGCGTCGAAGCTGGCGGCTACGGCGAGGGCCTGATCCATGAGATCATCTTCTGGTACGACCGCATCAATGAGACCCGCGTGCGCGGCATCGGCGGCGCTGATCCGCTGTCCCCCGGCGGCCAGCTTCATGGCCGTGCCGCGTCCGAATTCCCGGACCAGGCGTTCGATCCCGTGCCAGCCCGGAATGATACCCAATTGAACCTGCGGCAACCCCAGTGCGGCGTCCTCGGCCGCGAGCCGGATATCGCTGGCCAACACCAGTTCCATGCCGCCGCCCAAGGCATAGCCGTTAACTGCCGCGATGACCGGTATTGGCAGCGTTTCCAGGCCTTTGAGGGCTTGTCGGGTGCGGTTGAATATTGCGTTCAATTGGTCACGATCGGTGATCGCCCGGTATTCCTTGATGTCGCCCCCGGTGCAGAAAAATTTTTCTCCGGCGCCGGTCAAGATCAGGGCGCGTAAATCTGCGTCGCTTGCGGCGTCTTCGACCGCTTGATCCAGGGCGCCGGAAAGCTCGGCGTTCACCGAGTTCCCGGCCTGGGGCCGGTTCAAGGTGAGAATCCGGGTGCGCCCCCGGGTTTCGGAAAGAAGGACCTCAGAGCTCATCGCGTTCGACGAAATGCAACAGCACACCGCCCAAGGCGGCGGGATGGACGAAGCCGATCCGCGCGCGGCGCGACCCGGGGCGCCCGATGGTGTCGATTACTCGATGGCCTCGCGCCGCCAAATGGCCCAGCGCCTCATCGATATCGGGTGTCTTTAAAGCCAGATGGTGCAGTCCCGCGCCCCGGCGATCAACGAAACGCCCGATGGCGCTTTGGTCTTGTTTGGTGGTGCCTGCCTGGTTGGCTTCAACAACTCGGTCATAGTTTGGATCAAATTCTTGCAAGAATTCCATTTCGAAATCCCCGACACTGATAAATAATACCCGAAGTCCACCGACCGGTTCCGGCGCCCGGTTGTGATAGACAGCGCCGTACTTATCCGACGTGAAGCTCTCGACCACGGTGCGGACCTCCATGTCGGTTTGCCGGCTTTCCACGGCGCAGCCAAGATTGGTGGCGAATATGGCTTCGTCCGCCGACACGTCCAAACTGGCCAGACCCAAATGATCGATCCGCTCAACGCGGCCCGGCGTGGCTTTCGGTTTATCGATGGGCTCCGCGAACCGCACCCGGACGCCGGCCGTCGTGGTGGGATCGATGCGCACCTGTTTACGATTACCAACGCCCGCCTTATGGCTATTCGCAAACGCAGCCAATCGATGATCGGCCGCCGCCTTGGCGGGGTCATCGGTGGCCAGCGCAATATGATCCACACCGGTTTCACCGGGCCGGTCCAACAAGGGATGGTCCTTATCGAAGACCGCGATGGCGCTGGCGCCGGCGGTGAATACATAGACCTCGCCGCCCGGTGCCGCCATGCGCTCACCTTCCAGGCCCAGGGTGTTGCCGAACATCTCGGCCAAGCCCGGCGCATCGTTAGTGGCCAGGGCGACGTAGGACAAATCATAGCCGCTCATGTGTTGTCTCCTGTCTTGCGATACAGAATACCATCGTTTTCCAATGATGCGATCTCATCGGCGCAAAAACCTTCCAAACATCATTAGCTTGAAAGGGGCTGCTGCCAATGGGGCCCCCGCCCAGGACATTTCCAGGACATTGAATTATCAGAGAATTGGTGTCCAGCCAATGGGCCGCAAATGCCAATGGACGCTTTGTGAAGCCGGCAAACCGAATATGGCGAAGCCGGGCGTCGGGTATTACACTGGCGCGATGAACGTTGAGTTGAGGACATGACCGACACAAATCCAACAGAGCCGCCATCAACGCCAATCTCAGGCGATCAGGATGCGCCGGATGGCCCAGATTACGGGGAGACCTCATCTTCCTGGGTGCGGCGCTTGGCCGGCGCGGCGACAATTGCTGCGTTGGCTGTCGGGGCGTACACGGGATATTGGCTGTTTGCTTCCCATCAATTGCGGGGCGGGATTGATGGATGGATCGCCGAGCGCGCCGCAGCCGGGCTGACCGTCACCTATGGCGGCTTGGAGATCGATGGTTTTCCATTTTGGCTGACGGTGCGCCTTGAAAATCCGGCTGCGCTCTGGATCGGGGACGCGCCCATCGAGTGGCGCGCACCTTCAATCCAGGCTTCGGCGCGCCCCTGGGACCTGCGCAACATCGATATCGATTTCGGTGGCCGACATGAGGTTTCCGGTCCCCGCCGTGTCACGGTGACGGCGAGGCAACTGAGTGCGAAATTGATCTTGGGTGCGCGCGGCGCGGTTAACGCGCACTTCGAGGGCGCCGGGATTGACGCGGGTTTTTCGCGGGCGGGCAACTTGCGGCTCGCCACCTTGGCTTGGGACATCAATTGGCTGGGCGACGTCGGCAAGACGAACACCGCACCGCCGATCCGGTTTGATGTCGGCTTGGACGGTCTTGTGCTGCCGCCAGCATGGTCATCACCACTGGGCGGGGATGTCGAAAGTTTTCGGTTGACCGGACATGTCAGCGGCCCCATCGGCCATCCCGATGACCCGGCTGCACTGAGACGTTGGCGCGACGCCGGCGGCACCATTGAGGTGGCCCGACTGGCCGCTGATCATGGCCCCGCTCGCCTCCGCACGTCGGGCACGCTGGCTTTGGATACCAACTTGCAGCCCGTCGGCGCATTTACGGCCCACGTCGAGGGCTTTATGGACGTTGTCGATGCCTTGACCCGCGCCCGCGTGATCAAGGTTGGTAATGCCACGGCGATAAAGCTTGTATTGACGGTGGTCGCCAAGCGCCCGGCGGGCAAGACGCCCTATATCGAGGCGCCGTTGAGCATCCAAAACCGTATGTTGTCATTTGAAAAAATGCGGATTTTAAAATTACCAAGGATCGATTGGTCTCAGTTGTTGGGCCGGGAAATCTCATGAACTGGCGCCGTTCATTCGTTCTCGTGTTCGCCGTCCTTTGCCTGCATATCGGTGACGTACAGGCCGAAGGTCGGTTCCTGGACGGCCGGTTGCTGGTCGCATCAAAGAAACTCCAAGATCCGAATTTCAACCGCACCGTGGTCTACCTGGTTGAGCACGACCGAGGCGGCGCCGTCGGCTTGATCGTCAATCGGCGCATCGGCGAAGGAAATTTGGCCGGCCTGTTGAAGGGCTTTGGGCTGCCGTCAAAAGATGGCGACCGCGACGTGAAATTGCATTTCGGCGGCCCGGTGGCGTCCGGTTCGGTGTTTATCCTGCATAGCTCCGATTACAGCGGCAAGGGGACGCTTTCGGCAAAGAACGGTCTGTCGATGACCGGCGACAGAGCCATCCTTGAAGCCATATCGGCAGGCCGTGGCCCGAAACGAATGAAGTTCATGGTCGGCTATTCGGGGTGGGGGCCGGGACAATTGGAAAATGAAATTGCCCGTGGCGACTGGCTCGACGCAACGGCTGATCTGGGGTTTATCTTTGAAGATGAGGGCAGCGCCGAGGAAGTTTGGCAGCGCGCCAAGGACAAAGCCGGCCTCACCCTTTAGATGATATAGATGTTGCGGAAGAATTGCTGATGATCGATCAAGCTTTCACTCAACCCGGCTTTCAGACGCCAGCCATGACGTTGATCCGCGACGGCGATGAACAAACTCGCCGCCTGGGCTGTTGCGACGTCGGTGGCGAGGCTCATGGTGGGCCCCATGGCGGGCCTCGCGGCAATTATTGGGCGCCTGGCATACTGGGTACGGATTGTTTCATTCACCTGGGCGACGCCGGCCAGGACATCAGCGGTTCCGTCCATGTCGATATGCGGTTGGTTCAAGACGCCCGGGTTCCGCTATCCGAACCGCTCACTATTCAGGGTACGACCGAACGCACAGAAGAGGTCGCCAAGGGGCGGATGCTTTTTCAAGTTTTTAGGTTTGGCTCAGGCAACGGCAGAACGCCGATCCGATGTAAGATCGGTGTTTTGGTTCCAAATCCCGAAAAAATGACCGGCGGGAGGAAGCCAGGCGCACCACCAGTTGATCCGCGCGACGGATTTCTGAAAAAAGCTGAGCGCACATTGGTGCCCGATGACGTCACCACTTACGGCGGCGCCGGCAATCCTATTCATCACGATCCAGCCTTCGCACAAAGTCTGGGATACCGAGCGCCCATCGCGCACGGCGTGATGACGGCGGCGTGGCTGCTGGGCGCGCTGGATAACCCATATGCCCCATCAACGCTGGATGTGCGCTTTACTTTCAACCGACCGGTTTTCTGGGACGACCTCATGGAACTTTGGGTCGAAGAGGGCGCTAAGCCCGGTGCCGTGCGTTACCGGGCCTTGAATGCGGATGGCAGGATGACGGCGGAAATGACTGTCGTTGACGTCAGTTACGATTAAGCCTGGTACAATTAGCCTGGCGATTACAGCGTGACCTGATACCTCGCCACCGCGTCTTCATTCCAATCAATCCCAAGTCCCGGCCTGTCTGGCACACGGACATGGCCGTCTCTGGCAACAAGCGGATGCGTGAGAACCGGCGCTGCCCAGTCGACATATTCCAGCCAATGCGCCGTTGGCGTCGCTGCCATGACATGGACCGAGGCTTCCGGAAAAATGTGCGATGATAGAGGGATGGCGGCCTCATTGGCGATGGCGGCGGCGCATAGCCAGCCGGTAATCCCGCCGATGCGTTCCAGATCGGGCATGGCATAGGCCAGCGCCTTGGCTTCAATGGCCGCCGAGAGCGCCTTGGGGCCCCAGAAGTTTTCACCAATCTGGATTGGTGTATTGAGGGCGGCCGCCAGTTCCGCGCATCCGGTAAGATTGTCATAGACGATAGGTTCTTCGATCCAATAAACGTCTTCTTCGTCCAGCGCGTGACCGCGCTTCAATGCCTCAGCCACATCGAGGCCCTGGTTGAAATCGACGGGCAACAAGATCTCGTCGCCGACTGCACCGCGCACTGCGCGGAAAGCCGAAATATCTTCGGCTAAGGTATCCCGCCCCAGGCGAACCTTAATGGCCCTAAAGTCACCTTCAGCTATTAATCTGCGCGCTTCATCAGCCAACACACCCAAATCATCGGTGAGCCCCATGCCGTTGGAATTGTACGCCGGTATTGGACCGGTTCCACCGCCCAACAAACTTGCCACCGGCACTTCGGCGGCTTGGCCGAGCGCATCCCAGCACGCCATATCGATGCCCGACAGCACCATCAAGGTCAGGCCTTCATGACCGAAGAGCGTCAGCGATTTTTGCATTTTCGTATAAAGATCAATGGGGACGACCTTGTCACCGTGGCAAATTTCCGCAAGGTCACGGACGAGGGGCGCCAAATAGCTGTTGCCGCGCTCTGAAAAACCAAACAAGTAGGCTCGTCCGGTGATGCCTTCCTCGGTCCGCAAATCAATCAACAACAAGGCCAATTGTTCGATAGTAATCACCCGCGTGACCAGCGGATGGGCCATGGGGACGACGACGGAACGCACCTTGACGTCGCGGATGGTCAATTCGGGCATGCTCATCAAACGATCCTCATGTTTTCGGAGATTTCGTATAGGCGACCAAGCCTAGCACGACACATATGCCGATGCAGGCGAATGTCGCCCGGTAAGCGCTTTCCGGCACTTGCCCGTTGATTTCGGGAAACGCACCAATCAAAGCGCCGGTCATGATGGGCAACACGAAACATCCGGTCACCTGAGCCAGGTTTACCGTCGTTACGCCGCGGCCCGCCAAGTGGTCGGAAAAAAGGCCGCGGCCCTGGGCGACAATGATGATGCCATAGGACGCAATCAAACAATGCAGAACCAGCAGGCCGGCGGCCGCCCAAAGCGGCGGCGATGGCCACAACGCCAGGATGGCCATGACGAGGACCGTACCCAGCCCACCGGTAATGACGGTGCGCTTTTTCGACCCCAAGATTGGTTCCAGGCGGCCGTAGGCGAGGACACCGAAAACCTGGGCGGCGGCCATGACAAACATCACGTTGCCGCGCGCAACGCTATCCATGCCGTGGACGTCGTGCAGATAAGGCGCCGCCCAAAGCCCCAATACGGTCAGCATCGATGCGTAGGCGATAAGATGCATGGCGAAAATGGGCGCTAGGCCCGGACTGCGGATGACGTCGGCCAAGCCGCCGATCACTTTGCGGATGGGCTCCGGTTTGGCTTGTTTGTCGGTACTGTCTGGGTGGTCGCGGACACCCAAGAAATATCCGATTCCAATCAACGCCGTGACGATGGCAACGCCGACAAAGGTCGTCCGCCACCCGAACGCGTCGCTTGATAGCGCCAGCGGGGTTGCGGCCAAAAGGGTGCCGCCTTGGCTCATGGCGAACATGACGGAAAGCCGTTGCGTCAGGTGTTCGGGTGCATGCCAGCGCGAATACAGAACAACGGCAGCCATGAAGTTGCCGCCGCAACCAATCCCTAAAAGAAATCGGGCGGCGATCAACTGCGTGCCATCTTCCGCGACCGCATGAAGCCCGCAGCCGGCGACGGCGATCCAGGTTAGCCAGAACACAGTGCGCCGTGGGCCCAGCCGGTCGATGAGCATGCCCACCGGCACTTGCATGATTGCCAGCGCAATAAAGAACGCGCCGTTGGCGACGCCCAGGCGCTCCGGGCTGATGGCAAGATCGGCCATCAATTCCGGCGCAATGACGCCATTGGATGTGCGCAGGAATTGGCTGAGCATGGTCGACGCCGCAAGCGCCGGTACCAACCAGATGGGAATCGCCCAGCCCGTGGGGCCCTTGAATTGGGTGGTCATATTGCCACGATGGCTAGGACAACCGGTTGACGCGGCAGATCACCTTGGCGACCCGAAGCGTGGTGATCAGACGGCGTGCCGTTGTCGGGTAGTCGTCAGCGCCGAGAGGGCCGCTGGCAACGGCCTGGTTACCGTTTCGCGCGTCGGCGCGGGCCAGGATTTCGCGCAAGGTTTCGGTCTTTGCTGTCATGATCCGGCCTCGTCGGCGCGATTCCGCCTCGACGACACCGATGATCCGGCCCGTATCATCAAGCACCGCGCCGCCGCTCAACCCCCCCAATGAGCCAAAGCGTGAGGGGATGCGGGATTTTTCCGTCCACACATTGACCCGTTCGCGAAAACCCATGCGGCCGCGGTGGCGCATGGTCATCTCGCCGATATAGCGCGCATGGACGGCGCCGGGCTGGCCTTTCGGAAAGCCCACATTGAACGCGTCATCGCGCCGCCGGCCCTGAAAGTCGCGTATCGGCAATCCCGGTGGTGCGTTTTGGGTGACCAACAGGGCGACGTCGGCATTCGGGTGCAGGATGGTCCGCGTCACCTTCAGGCCCTTGCGTTTGCCGATCTGAAGAAACGTCGTATCGCAGCCTTCAGCGACATGGCGTGCCGTCAGCCAAAAGCCTTTGGTCGAAATACTGAATGCGCTGCCGGTCGAGGATTGCCGCTTGTTGTCGCCGTCGATGATACCGATATCGGGCAATGGCGCGCCGCCAGGGATCTCATTGCGCCGGCTTTCGGGGGTTTGGCTCATCCAGGCCTGAGTCTCATCGTCCCAGGCTTTCGGCTCAAAATTTTCCGGGCTGGGTCGGCGGGGATTTTCGGATTTCGGCACGCCGGCACCGAAGTCAGCGAATTTGCCGCCGACGGCGCCGACGATAAGGATGATGATCAGCAACCAATCGAAACGGCGCATGGGGTCTCCAGCCCTTGGTTATCCGGTCACGGCGGCGGCGTTAATAGCGGCGACAGTGAGTTTGATGGATACCAGCAATACCGCCGGGCCGAGCTCGCCATCGACGATCCGTTGTGGCAGGTCGCGCATGATCAAGTCAGTGAAGCGGAAGGCGACCAATTGCAGCACCAGAGTCACCGGACCCCAAATCAATATCTCCCAGACACTGATCGAACTGGCCATGGAAAAAGCGAGCGGGATACCAAGACCCAAAATTGCACCCGCCAGGGATACCGCGGCCGCAACATTGCCGTCGCGGATTAAGCCGAGGTCGTCGTAGGGCGTGATTTTGATATAAAGCGCTACGGCGGCGGCGAGCATCGCCAAGGTTACCGATGAATGCAGCAAAAGGACGGGAAACCCGGCTAGAAAACTTTGAAACACGGCTTCCATGGCGGCACCTAAGCCTGCTTGGCGTCGATGACGCCGCGCCTAATTTTTCGGGTGCGGGTGAACGCGTCATGCAGGGCGTCGCCGTCGCCGCGCCGGATCGCGCGTTGCAACGCCGTCAGGTCTTCGGTGAAGCGCCCCAGGATATCCAACACGGCTTCGCGGTTATTCAAAAATACATCGCGCCACATGGTCGGGTCGGACGCCGCGATCCGGGTGAAATCGCGAAACCCGCCGGCGGAAAACTTGACCACTTCTTTTCTTAGATCGCGTTCCAGTTCGCTCGCCGTATCGACGATGGTGTAGGCGATCAAGTGTGGCAGATGCGAGGTAATCGCCAAGACCCGGTCGTGGTGATCGGCGTCCATGATCTCGACGTCGCTGCCGGCGCGGCACCAAAACTCGGTGACTATTGAGACGGCATCCTCGTCGGTTTCCGGCGCCGGCGTCAGGATACACCAGCGGCCATCGAACAATTCCGCAAAGCCTGATTCGGGGCCGGAATGCTCGGTCCCGGCAACCGGGTGGGCCGGCACCAGGGACACGCCTTCAGGTAGGTGCGGGCCGATATCGCGAATGACCGAACCCTTGCACGACCCCACATCGGTGATGCATGCGCCGCTTTTCAGCGACGCCCCGATGGCTTCGGCCAGACTTGCGTTGGCACCCAAGGGTGCGCAAAAAATCACTAAATCGGCATCGGCAGCGGCGTCTGCCGGACGGGCATGGTAGCTGTCGCCCAGCCCCAATTGTTCTGCTTTTGCCAAGGTCTCAGCGCTGCGCGTGTAGATCGCGACATGGCCGGCCAGGTTCTCGCGGCGGATCACGTGGGCGAGCGACGAGCCGATCAGCCCGATACCCAATAGTGCGATGCGTTGGAACAAGGGATCGGCCATCACGCATTCTTCCCTAAGAACCGGGACAGGGCGTCGACGACGCTGCGCATTTCGTTTTCTGTGCCGACCGTGATCCGCAGGCAATCGGGCAGGCCGTAACCGGCCATCATTCGGACGATGATCGCGTTCTGTTTGAGGAATTTTTCCGCCGCTTTGGCGCCGTGATCTGGATGATCGCCAAAACAGACCAGCAAAAAATTTCCGACGCTATCGGTGACTGACAAGCCTAACTCACGCAGCCTGTCGCGGGTCCAGGGCAGCCAGGTGTCATTGTGATCACGCACACGCTTCGTGAACGCCAGATCACGGACGGCAGCGACACCGGCGGCCTGGGCCGCAGCACCAGCATTGAAAGGCCCGCGAATACGGTTCAGCACATCGACCACGCCCGGTGGGCCATATCCCCAACCCAGCCGCATGCCGCCAAGGCCATAAATTTTTGAAAAAGTCCGTGTCATGACGACGTTGCTAGACGTCTCAACAAGCTCGACGCCGGCCGTGTAATCTTCGCGACCAACGTACTCCGCATAAGCTGCATCGATGACCAGCAAGATGTCGTCTCTTAGCCCGGCGTGCAGGCGTGCGACTTCCGGCGCCGGCAGGTAGGTCCCGGTCGGATTGTTCGGATTGGCTAGAAAGACCATCCGAGTGCGCTCGGTCACGGCATCCAACAGGGCATCAACATCGGCAGTGAGATCGGTTTCCGGCGCGTGGAGTGGCGTCGCCCCGACACTTTGCGCCGAGATCGGATACATCAGAAAACCATGGCGGCTGTAAAGAACCTCGTCGCCAGGGCCAGCATAGGCTTGGCATAGCAAGCTGATGATTTCATCGGAACCGGCGCCGCAAATAACGCGTGTCGGATCGACCCCGTGGACTTCTGCGATGGCGTCGCGCAATTCGCGGCAATCCCCGTCCGGGTAGCGGTGCAACTCAGCCTTGAGGTCGGCAAAGGCATTGGCGGCGTCGGGGCTGGGGCCGAGTGCACTCTCGTTTGAGCTGAGTTTGATGATTTTCTGGGCACCGTCGATATCCGACTCGCCGCCGACGTAGGGCGCGATATCCATGATCCCGGGCTGTGGATTGGGCGCGCTCATGCGTCGTCCCCATTGTCGAAATCCGGGGCCGGCGCCATATCCTGATCGCTCAAGGGCGTGCCATAGCCGCCGAGTTGAATGATCCGCGTAATTCGCGTGCCCAGGCCGTCATGGAGCCGCTGCAAGGGGCGCCCACCAACGTTGATAAATCCGAACACTTCAACCAGATAGGTCCAGCCCGGCGGCCGGTTAGGGTCGTGCCAAAGTTGGTGGAAGGTAGCTGAAAACCCAGCTTCCGTGAGCACCCGCTCAATGGCCGGGTAGCCGATATCTTCTTCCGACTCAATCGCCAGAAACGAACGATCGCGGCCCGTTTCTTCCTGTTCAACGGGACAAATGACCAGGGCGTCGGCGTCGCGGTTGTGAACCTGGCCACCTGGAATAAACGGCAGACGTGCAATCACCTTTGGTGTTTCCGGCGCCTCGCTGACTAAGAAACGCCACCAAGGCTCGGTTTGTTCATGGTCAGGAAACGCCAGGACGCCGACGGTTGAGGTCTGTTCGCGCACCGCTTCGACAACGGCGCGCGCCGAGGTATGGCGTTGCATGGTCGTGAACGTGCCGAAATGATCACGCGCCAATTCCCAATAATCGGGGCAATCTTCCGGGTGATGGACGGCAACCGAGAACGGGCCTTCGAAGCTCAGCGTGGCGACGATCAGCTCGCGCCAAATTCGGGCAAGTTCGCGCTTTGGAAAAGGCCCCCGATGCTCGGCCATCAGGCGGTACAGGATGTCCGCTTCGCGCGACGGACGAATTTTGACGTTTGAGTCCTTTTTCACCGTGCGCACGCTTTCCACAACCTTCGTCCGGCGCATGATCAATTCATGCATGGTACGGTCGATGGCATCGATCTCATTGCGCAGCGCCAGCAGTTTTTCTTTATCGTCGGCCATGTGCTTGTCCGCGTGTCCATCCGCATTTCAGTTGGTTGATCGAACCTAAAAAGTCACGACGAACCAATGGGATGGCAGTGATAATGGGATGGCTCGCCAAAATCAAAGAAAACCTTGGCTTCTTCATCAATATTTGCCCGCCCATTACCGCCTCGAAGACGTGTGCGATGTATGTCCCGGGACCGGAAGATAGCGCTTAATCCGGCTGCGTTCGGTCACGGGCGGCGCGGCGTATATCTGTTTTACAGCTTCAGCGACAATGACCCCGCCGAAAGTCTTGAAACTGGCGCGGCCGATCTTTTCCATCGCCGCCGCCGTCGAAAGTACCACGCGGCCCCGCATGGGGGGCACGAAAAGCGCACGATCAATCTGCAAGGGTGTGAACATATTGTCGCGAAGCGTCATCGAGATCTGGCGCGCCGAATAAGGCAGGCCGTGACCAAATGGCGTACGTTCAAATCGGGCCCAGAGCCCGCGCCGGTTCGGCACCACGACGATCAATCGGCCGCTGCCGGCCAAAACCCGCCAAATTTCGCGCAGCAGGGGCCGCACCTGTTCGGCGTATTCCAACGCGTGGACCAGCAAAACCCGGTCGAAGGCCAGATCGTCGAAGGGCAGCTCCAATTCATCGACCAGCGCCGTTTGGCCCGGCTCATCGCGCGGCCAATGCAATACACCCTGACTAGCCGGCATGGCGGCGGCGATGCGCAAGGCTTCGTTTCGGAAAGTACCAAGATAAGGCACCGCATATCCCAGCCCCAGCACCGATTGCCCGCTCACATCCGGCCACTGGTCGCGAAGCTTGCGGCGGATCATCCGCCGCGCCGTTTGTCCCAGCGCAGAGCCGTAAAAATCACGCGTATCAACCACGTCATGCCACATGGCGCGAGCATACAGGGCGCGTGTCCGATTGACACGAATTCATGCCGGGCGAGGTCGTGCATGCGCCAATGGTTTGGGGATGTTAGGATGCCGCCCGCGCAATTCAATCAACCGATGATCACCGACCAGGAGACCCCGATGCAGCTACACTACATGCCCAGTTCACCCTACGTCCGCAAAGTCTGCGTCTGTGCCATCGAGGCCGGCGTCGATGAGTTGATTGAACGGGTCGATACCGATATCCGGGACAAGGAATCTGGAATTCGCGATGCCAATCCGTTGGGCAAAGTGCCGGCCATGCGGCTGAAAAACGGTGACGTGTTGTTCGATTCCGTGGTGATTTGCGAGTTTCTCGACAACATCAATGAAGACAGCCGCCTGTTTCCGGGCTATGGCCCGGAACGCTGGGACGTGCTGCGCCAGCATGCCCAGGCGAACGGGATTATTGATGCGGTCTGGATTCGGCGCCGTGAAGGCATACGCGATGCGGCAAAGCGTTCCGAAAGTTTGATGCGCCATCAGGTGCGCGCCATTAACGCCGCATTGGACGCGTTCGAGAAAGAAGTTCCGGCCTTTTCCGAAAATCCCAATATTGCGACCATTACATTGGGTGTAGCCATGGGATACATGGATTTCCGGATGCCCGAAATGAGTTGGCGCGATGACCGCCCGGCCCTGACTGACTGGTACATGACATTTTCCGAGCGCCCGTCCATGCGTGATACGATGCCCGAGGATGCGAAGTAAATGTTAGGGGCGTCACGGTGGCTGAAATTGATGAGCTGAATGCCGATGCGGTGATCGATATGCTGGGATTGGCGCCGCACCCGGAAGGCGGTCATTACCGTGAAATTTTCCGTAGTGATGACGCGACGACTATTTATTTTTTGCTGGCAGCCGGCGAGAGATCGCATTGGCACCGGATCGAGCAACTTGAAATCTGGCATCACCATGCCGGCGCGGCGATGAATTTGATGATCAGCGATGACGGCCGGGAAACCGACACATTGGCGCTTGGTACGAACCTTGTGGCCGGTGAGCAGCCCTGTCATGTCGTTCCGTCCGGTGCTTGGCAAGCGGCGCGGCCGCTGGGTGCGTGGTCCTTGGTCGGCTGCACCGTTGCGCCGGCGTTTTCATTCGACACCTTCGAGATGGCGCCGGACGGCTGGGCGCCTGGTGCGGACCGGTGAGCGACAACAGCAACGAAGACGCCAAGCGGGCGTTTCAGACGGCGCTTGAACTGCAACAGTCGGGACGCTTGGCCGAAGCGGAACGGGCATGGGAAGCCTTGCGCGCCCAATTCCCCGACCATGGTGGTATCAATGTTAATCTGGCCAGTGTGTTGTGGCGCCAAGGCCGGCTGGACGCCGCTGCCGAGGTTGCCGAGCGGGCAGTCGTCGCCAATCCCGACATGGCCGAGGCGCACACCATACTTGGGGCCGCTGCCGAAGCCCAGGGCCGAACCGTCGAGGCGATGAAGGCATTAAAGCGCGCGGTTGAATTGAAGCCCGAAATCGTCACCGCCTGGGTGGGCTTGGCACTGCTTTGTACGGGTGCTGGCGAATTTGCCGAGGCCCTGGAAGCATGCGCATGCGCCGAAGCGCTTGAGCCGGGCCGTGTTGATGTGGGCAATGCGCGTGCGGAACTCTATCTGGCGCAAGGCGATTTGGACGCGGCGCTTAAGGGATTTGATCGCGTACTGGCCCAGTTGCCAAGCACGGAGGAGGCGCACAACGGCCGCGGTAATGTGTTGTGTGGCCTGGCCCGCGGCGCCGAGGCCCGCGCCGCTTACGATGCCGCCATCGCAATCAATCCGGAATTTCCAGATCCATACTTCAATCGTGGCTTGTTGGCCTTGTGCGAAGGCCGTTGGAGCGAGGGTTGGCCGGATTATGAGCGGCGCTGGCAAACTCGGCAGATGGGCCCCTTTCAGCGCGGTTTCGCGCAGCAGCAATGGGATGGTGCGGACCGGCCCGATCAAACGCTTTTGTTGCATGCCGAGCAGTGCATGGGCGACACGATGCAGTTTATCCGCTATGCGCCATTGGCCGCGGAACGTGTAGGCAGGGTCGTGCTCGAAAGTCAGGCACCGCTGGCGTAGATGAGTTCGTTGAACAGGGTGCCGATCTGCCGGCGTTCGATGTGCATTTGCCGCTGCTCAGTTTGCCGGGTGTCTTTGGCACCGAGCCTGATACGGTGCCCGCCGACATTCCCTATATCACCGCGCCGTCGGACAGGCCGGCATTGCCGGACGGCGCCGGGTTTAAGGTCGGGTTGGCCTGGGCCGGCAGTCCCGCCAATCCCAGTGATCTTCGCCGCTCAATGGACCTCGATGTCCTACGACCCCTATTGGATGTGTCTCGGTGCACTTTCTACAGCCTGCAGCATGGACCGGCCGGCGATCAGATTGACGCTGCCGGTCTGTCCGGCAAACTCCATGATCTGCGTCCGGTGATGTCGGATTTTGTCGCCATGGCGGGGCTCATTGGGCAGTTGGATTTGGTGATCAGTATTTGCACGTCGGTGGCGCATCTTTCGGGCGCGATGGGGGCGGAAACCTGGGTGATGTTGTCCGCCGATGCCGACTGGCGCTGGCTCAAAGATCGCAATGACACGCCGTGGTACCCGACCATGCGGTTGTTTCGCCAAGATACGTTGGGCGATTGGCCGAATATGGTTGTCGATGTTATCTCGGCGTTGGTGCGCCGTGCCGCCTAAGTTTTAGGAAACAGCATCTCCTTGGCGGCCAGCACCGCGCCGCCGACGATCAGTACGCATCCCGCCGCCACGGCCCATGTCGCCTCGCCCTTGCCAAATGAAATCAAGATCACCGTCGACAGCAGGGGTGCCGCATAGGCGAAGGCGCCGAGGACGCGGATGTCGCCGTGTTTGGTGCCATGGTCCCAGGCAAAGAACGCCAAGCCCACCGGCAACAGGCCGAGGCCCAGCACGGCGATCCACTCGCCTGTGTCGGCGGGCCACACGGTGGTTTCGAAGGCCATGTGGCAAAGTGCGGCCAGGACTGCCGTAGCCGCGCAAAATCCGCCGACCGTGTCCGTGGGAACGTGACCGAAACGCCGGTTGATAACGGAATAGCTGGACCATGTCAGTGCGCAGCAAACTGCCATGACGTAACCCAAGGTGAATTCCGATTTGAACCCCGCCAACCCCTGGCCGCCGGTGATCAACAGCACCGCGCCAGCCAGCCCCGCGAGCGTGCCGGCCAAATGAAACCAGCGCAGGCGTTCACCCGGCAGCAGGGCGGAAAACAGGACAATCAGCAACGGCCACATATAGGCAATCAATCCGGCTTCCACCGGCGGCGCGTTCCTGAGTGCCATGAAATAAAAAAAGTGATAGCCGAACAGCCCGATAACCCCAACGGCCCAAGCGCCCAGGGGCTGTTTTAAGTGAGTGATGACATTTTCACGGCGGACCAACCACTTTGCCGCAATCAAGGCGGTCGCGGTGCCGAAAGCCAGCGCCGCCAACAGGAACGGCGGGACTTTACCGGTAAGCGTTGTGAACAGCGCCAGCAATCCCCACATGAGGATGGCCGTGCTGCCGATCAGGGTGGCAGTGCGCTTATTTGGTGGGCTCATGGGCGGACGGTGAGAATGCTCACCTTGCCGTCTCCGGTGCCATAGGCAATTTCCGGGCGCCCGTCACCGTCGAGGTCGCCGGCAACGACATTGGTCGCCAAGCGGCCTTCCATTTGATGACGGAACAGTTCTTTATAGGCGCCGCCAGCGAACGTCAGACCAATCAGATACCCACGGCCGGCGTCCGGTACAATCATGTCGGTGATGCCGTCTGCGTTCAAATCGGTGATCGTCGACAGACCCAGTTCCCGCGATCCGATGGAATGATTGGAAAATCCGTAGGCGCTATGGTCGCCGACCAGTTTGTCGCCTTTCCATTCATAAAGCTGCAGGGTGCCGCCGATATGCGGCGTGATGACGACGGCGGCTTTCATGCGACCGTCGCCGTCGAAATCCGCCGCACCGACAGGATTGAGCCAGCGGTTGGCCATGCCGATGGGTTCGGCGCTGGCGGCAATCGCCAGCCGACCGCCTTTTGCCGTGATCAATGTTAGTGCCGCGCCGGCGTCCAAAAATGACCGCACCACCAAAATCTCATCCGTGCCGTCGCCGTCCATATCAGCGAGACGCGGTATGCGGTCTTCGAAGACGCTGTTTTGATCAAGAACCAGATCGGACTTTCGGCCCAAGCCCAAGGTCGCGGAGAGGCCACCGGCCTCGATGGAGTCACCCAGCGCGCCATGGCGGTAACACCGGGTTGGCAGAGTCAGCCAGGCGTTGCGGATATTGCGGGTGCCGATGGTAAACCCTGAGTCCGGCAGCACCCCTTCAGGCATGTCGTGCTTCTCCATGACGGGTGTTCGTATCGCTTTGAAATTGCCCCGGTCAGCAATCACTCGGACGACACCGTCACGCACGCGCAACGTCATCCAGTTTAGGGCAGTTTCAGGGGCGACGGCCTCGGCAACGATCCGGTGTGCTGTCACTTCAAGGGCTTTGGCGCCGTTCGGCAAAGCGCTCAGCAATCCTGCGAGCAATATGAAAAATTTTCGCAAAGCACGCTCCTTAAAACAAAAAGGGCCTCTCCAAACCGGAGAGGCCCTAAATGTAAGCGTATTGAATGCTCAGCGCTAGACCATGTATTGGCCGCCGTTCGCCGTGAGGGTCGAGCCGGTGATCAGCCCAGCGTCGTCGGAAGCCAGGAAGGTCACACAGCGCGCAATTTCCTCAGGCTGGCCCAAACGACCGACGGGGATTTGCGGAATGATGACGTTGTTCAGAACGTCTTCCGGCACCGCCATGACCATTTCGGTGGCAATGTAGCCCGGTGCGATAGCATTCACCGTAATGCCCTTGGACGCTGTTTCCAGCGCCAAGGCCTTGGTGAAGCCCAAGTCGCCGGCTTTCGCCGCCGCATAGTTGGTCTGCCCGAACTGGCCTTTCTGGCCGTTGATCGAACTGATCGAGATAATCCGTCCAAAACCGGCACCGCGCATGTCGTCGATGACGTTGCGGCACATGTTGAACAGGCCATTCAGGTTGGTGTTGATGACGGCATCCCAATGCGCCTTTTCCATCTTATGGAGAGGCTTGTCGCGGGTAATGCCGGCGTTGTTGACCAACACCTCAATGGCATCATGATCCGCTTTGATCTGTGCGATTGCGGCGGCGCAGGCGTCGAAATTACCGACGTCGAACTTGTAGACGTCAATGCCGGTTTCTTCCTTGAAGGCCGCGGCGGCTTCGTCGTTGCCGGCGTAGCTGGCGGCGACCGTGTAGCCCGCTTCCTTCAGTCCTTCAGAAATGGCGCGGCCGATACCTCGGGTCCCGCCGGTAACCAGTGCAACACGTGCCATGGTTTAGTCCTCCCTCAAGTTATTGTTCTAGTCGCGCTCGACGCACATGGCGATGCCCATGCCGCCACCGATGCACAAGGTGGCTAGGCCTTTCTTGGCGTCGCGCTTCTGCATCTCAAAAAGAAGCGTGACCAGGACCCGTGCCCCGGATGCACCGATGGGGTGACCCAACGCAATGGCGCCGCCGTTGACGTTAACCTTGTCAGTGTCCCATCCCATGTCCTTATTGACCGCACAGGCTTGGGCTGCGAAGGCTTCGTTGGCTTCGACCAGATCGAGATCATCGGTGGTCCAGCCGGCTTTTTCCAACGCCATGCGGCTGGCCGGGATCGGGCCGGTGCCCATGATCGCCGGATCAACACCGGCGGTGGCCCAAGATTTGATGCGGGCCAGTGGGGCAATGCCGCGCTTGTCGGCTTCGTCGGCGCTCATCAGAACGACGGCGGCGCCGCCGTCATTGATGCCTGACGCGTTGCCGGCGGTGACGGTGCCTTCTTTGTCAAATGCCGCGCGCAATTTTGCTAAGCCTTCGGCTGTAACGCCTTCCTTAGGGTGCTCGTCCGTGTCGACGACGGTTTCACCTTTGCGGGTCTTGATGGTGACAGGCGCGATCTCGTCCTTGAACTTGCCGGCCTTCATGGCGGCTTCGGCTTTCTGCTGAGAGTTGGCGGCGAAGGCATCCTGCTCTTCGCGCGTCAGCTGCCATTGGGTGGCGATATTCTCGGCCGTGTTGCCCATGTGGTAGCCGTTAAAGGCATCCCAAAGGCCGTCCTTGATCATGGTATCGACCAATTCCGCGTTGCCCATCTTGGTGCCGTTACGCAGATGCATGACATGTGGCGATTGGCTCATGCTTTCGTGGCCGCCGGCGACGACGATGTCGCTGTCGTCGCATTTGATGGCTTGGTAACCCAGCGCCACCGTGCGTAGGCCCGAACCGCATAACTGGTTGATGCCGTAGGCGGTGCTTTCCTGGGGCACGCCAGCGGCCATGGCGGCTTGGCGAGCCGGGTTCTGTCCACCACCGGCGGCAAGAATTTGACCCATGATTACTTCATTCACGTCGTCCGGCGACACCCCGGCGCGTTCCAATGCCGCCGAGATGGCGACCTCGCCCAATTCATGAGCCGGCACGCCGCTAAGGCCACCGCTGAACGCACCAACCGGTGTGCGGGCCGCGCCCGCAATCACAACTTCCGTCATCTTGAATTCCTCCTACTTGTCGAACGCGCGGCTTTGGGCCGCGTAAATTTGTTTATTCACAGCATTTGCTGCGATCTATGTTTTCACATGATATTTCGCACATGCAAAAACCTGTCCGCCGCTGTATACCGGGGGTTTGAGTAAATTTCAATTAAAAGTGTGCATTTGCGAAGTGACATGCAAGAGAATTCGTTTGATCTGCCCTGGCCCTTATTATGGCTGTAGCATAGCGTCGTTTTAATTGAGAGTCTTGAGCTACGTGACGTTTTCCTTCAGCCATGTCGCCAGCGGCATATACAGCATCGATTTGGCGCGACCGCCGGCGACCATGCCGATGTGCCCGGCCTTTACCGTCCGAAGTTGAGCGTTTGGCAGCACGTCGCCGAGGGGCTTGGCCGAGGCGGGCGGCACGATGTAGTCGTCGCCGGGTACCATCAACAACGTTGGATGTTTGAGGATTGCCGGGTCGACAATTTGACCGCCGACCTGCCACGCGCCGTTTGCTGGTGTATTGCGAAGATACCAATCGAACAGGCATTCACGCGCTACCGGGCCCGACAACACAACACCATCATTCAGCCAATCTTCCAAAGCGACGAATTGGCGAGCGTGTTCGCCATCCTTTTTCATGTCGGCGAATTGCCGAAATTTGGCCCCGGTGAGGGCCGGATTGAGGCCGGTGAATAGTGCTTGGAGGACATCGACCGGGAGGATGCCCAGGTTGGCGATCATTGTCTCCAGCCCGGGCGCCAGGGCGGCCAGAAACGGTTGGGCGGCGGAGTGCCCGGCCTGGAAATCCCACGGCGTTGCCAGCAAAGCCAGTGCCCGGACGCTTTGGGGGCGCCGTACTGCCAACGCCAAGGCCAAGTTGCCGCCCATGCAATAGCCCAGCACGGCCGGTGGGCGGCCGCAATCATCTTCGATGAATGTCAGCGCATCGCCTAAGTGGCCGTCGATGTAGTCGGTGAGTGAATAGTTGCGCTCTTCATTATCCGGGGTGCCCCAATCCATCAACAGCGGACGGAACCCATCCGCGGCCAGGGCCCGCATCAGACTGCGCCTTTCCGTCAGGTCCAGAATGTACCCGCGGTTGATCAGCGATGGGATGCAGAGCAGGGGCAGGCATGCAGCGGCGCCCGGTGCTGTGGCGCCGTAGTCCAATAGCCGGGCCGAGCCGCGTGACCAGATGGCCGGTGGCTCAGTCGGGCGCACGGAATTTCCGGCAGTTTGGTAGGCGGCGACGCCGTCGGCGAAAGTCGATAGCCGGCGTCGTGCCTCGGCCTCGACGGCGGTGGCGAAATCTTCAGGGATCGTCTGGCGGATCAATGGGTCGAGTTCGCTCGCGGAGGATTGCAAGCTCGGATTCCAGCTGAGCGACCCGTCCCTCAAGAGCGGCAAGGCGGCCAAGGAGCTGAGCGCGCTCAGCGACTGGATCGCCATCAGAAGCGGCAGCGGCCTCGGGCCGAGGCGGGTTTCCCGAGAAGTCATGACCAGCGCCAGCGGCAAAGGCCTGAGCGCCGGAACTCATTACCGCCATGGTTCGGGCCATGACCTCGGCGGTATTCTTGTCGCCGGCAACGGCGTTCAGATGTTCCTGCCAAAGGTCCATATAGCGCTTTGCCAAATCGTTTACGTCCAAATTGTCCACGTCCGGGTCGTCCACGTCCGGGTCGTTCACGTCTGGCGTATTGGACATGGTTCTTCTTCCTCTCCGTGGGCGACCCTAGCGTGGCCGACGGCTCAAATTGCTGCAGCATCGACAATATGTTGCATTGCTTGGTCATGGTTATGCTGCACGCCGGGAACATTTCATTGCACTGCAGCATCTTACGCGGTAATGATGGAACCTGCAAAACCGCAACGCGGTCGCGGGAAGATGCAGACGAATACGGCAACCAAACCGCCAAGCATGGAGAGCCGAACATGGCCGAAAATGCCAAATCGACCGACAAGTCCGAAGGCGATGCTGAGAAAGTGCGTGTGACGATTAAGAAGTACGCCAACCGGCGGCTCTACAACACACAGACTTCAAGCTATGTCACCCTCGATCATTTGGCGCAGATGGTCAAAGACGGTACTGATTTTGTCGTGTTCGATGCCAAGTCCGGCGATGACATTACGCGCTCTGTCCTGACCCATATTATCGTCGAAGAAGAAGGCAAGGGCCAAAACCTGTTGCCCATCGATTTCCTGCGTCACCTGATCAGTTTTTACGGCGACAGCCTGCAAGCCGTTGTCCCCAATTATCTGGACGCGACCATGCACAATTTCGCCCGCAACCAAGAACAAATGCGTGGCGCCATGAGCGACGCGCTTGGTGGAATTAGTCCGCTTGGCCCGTTTGAAGAAATCGGTAAGCAGAACATGGCGATGTTCGAGAACGCTATGAAGATGTTCACGCCGTTTTATCCGAACGGTAGCCCTGCGCCGAACGGCACAGGGGGCGCCGAGGCGCCGAACGTGGCGGCGGATGAAGGCGCCAGTGCCGAAGATTTGGAAACCTTGAAATCTCAGTTGGAACAAATGCAAAGCCAGCTGAACCGATTGTCCGGCGGCAAGTCTTAAAATAATTAAGTTCTAAAATGAATTTGGTGGGGCGGTCGAACTTCTCACCTGACGGCGCTCAACATGGCTCGCCAATGATTGGTGAATGATGTCGCCATAGCGGTGCTTTTGATCCCGACAACGTTTTCATCGTTACCCGAAAATGATTTGGTGACGAAGTTGAAGCTGCCGGAAACCACCTGTTCCCCATCGATAACCATGAACTTGTGGTGCATGTGCCCACTCTTAGTCGGCATGTTCGCGCCGATGACATCGAAATCATCATAGGTTCGTTTCTTCGCTTTGTGTCCGTCGGTGATCAGATGAAGGACAACGCCCCGAGCCACCGCGGCGGCTAAGGCGTCATACACCGGGTTGGGATTTTTCGCCGACGCCACGCTAATGCTCCAAACCGCGGCATAGATACTTTTCTTCGCCGCTGAAATTCGATCAACAAGAAGCGCCGTGCCGGCATCGTTGAAGGCGGCTGTAATATCACCGTCGCTGACCGGCCCCGGGTTGCCTGTACCATTGGCATTAATCCGCTCATATTCCCGCCAATAGGCATCGGCGATCTTCCGGCTTTGAATATAGATCAGGTTTTCATAATTCAGTTCGGCGGCCTTGGTATTCCAATTAAAGCTGCCGGTGACGACGCCTTCCTTGTCACGGGGGCCGTCTGTCGCGCGGTTCAGGACAGCAAATTTGTGATGCATCACGAACCATTTGCGTTTGCTCTTAGGCTTGTAGATGCCCAGGCTCACCGGCTTGACGCGATCATTGCCGCCAAACGCATCCTCACAGGCTTCACCGCAGTAATTTCGGTCATAAACGCCGTATGCCCGCGGATGGGTGTTCAGGACCTGGGCGATATCGGGATGGGTCGGCTTGTAGCTTGCCCAGACGATGTCGTTGGCGGCCCGCAAATGCTGCAGCAATAAACCCGTCGGATCGGAAGAGTCTTTCGGTTTGTCGAAGGCCCAGGCGATGCGGTCCTGCCATGGCCCATCGGTGATGACCCGGTAGGCATAGCCGTCTTTTTTGATGACCTTGTAGCCTTCGGCGGCGGCGCTATCGACGGGGCTTAGCGCCATCGCCGCCACCGCGAGCGTGGCCAAAATCCTTGTGGCTGCATCGGGGACATCATTCATGGCATCTCCCGAACGACCCGGAATCCCAGCCAATAGCTTTTCACCCCCGGCGGATTCTTCGAGCGGTAATAGGATTGCGAGACCTTGTTGAAATAATAGAACGAGCCGCCTCGGATCACCCGATTGCGGCAATCGCCGGACTTGCGCGCGCTGCCGTCTCGGGGCGCACCTTTGTGGCCACGGTTCCAGCAATCTTCGGTCCACTCAAAAACATTGCCGGACGTGTCGTGCAGGCCAAACGGGTTGGCGCCATAGGTCCCCACCGGTTGGGTGCCGTGCGAACAACAAGAATGATCTTTTGATGTGCAACAAGCCCGCGATTTGCAGTCCCGGCAATTAGCGAGGTTTTCGCCGGGCTTGTCGCCCCACCAGAATTTCGTCGTCGTGCCGCCGCGGTGTGCATATTCCCATTCGGCTTCCGTCGGCAGGCGGTAGACAAAGCCGGTCTTCTTGCTTAGCCATTTGGTGAAATTTTTCGCCTGATGCCAGGTGATGTTGATCACCGGGCGACCGATGCGGCCCCACTTGTGATCGTGTGGCTGATGGATGCAAACCTCATCGCGCACGCAGGCGAACCATTCTGAAAATTTGACCTCATAGCGTCCAACGGCGAAGGGGCGCTTGAAGTTGACGCGGTGCGGCGGGCCATGGCGGCCCTTGCCGCCCAACCCCATGATGTAAATGCCAGCGGGAACCACAACCATCTGCGGGCAGTTTTTGCATTCCTTAAAGATGCTGCCGGGTGCTAAGGATTGCCCAGGGGATTGCACTACAGGTGGCGTGCTGGTTTTCTGCGCGCCGGCGGGCGATACGGCAAAAATTAACGACAGGAAAATTAGGGCCGTAAATCTGCGCATGAGCGGAAACCTCGTGTTCATATATCTAAGTGACACCATCGGTTAAAAAGTTAGGCCTCAGGGCTCAGCCGTCAAGCCCGTCTAATTGTTGTAGCGCCCATTGGGCGGTTTCAGCGACCAAGGGCGCCTCATCATAGCTGAGTTTCTCCGCCACGGGCCGCAGGGTTTTGTCGGCGCTGTTGGCCATAGCAATCAGGACATTGCGGACGAACCTGTCGCGGCCGGTGCGCTTGATGGGCGAGCCGGCAAAGTGCTGTCGGAATTTTTCATCATCCAATGCGGCCAGTTCCGCCAATCGCGGCGTGGTCAATTCCGGCCGGGGTTGGAATTTCGGTTCCGATGCGGGGGCGGCGAACTTGTTCCACGGGCAGACCGCCAGGCAATCATCACAGCCGTAAATGTGATTGCCCATATCGGTCATTAAGTCCGGCGCGATGGCACCTTTGTGTTCGATTGTCAGATACGAAATACAGCGCGTCGCCTGCAAGTTATAGGGCTCGGGGATGGCATTCGTCGGACAAACATCCATGCAACGGGTGCACGATCCGCAATGGTCGGCTTCGGGCAGATCGGGGGGTATCTCCAGCGTTGTGACGATCTCGCCCAGGAACAGCCAGGATCCGAATTCCCGCGAGACCAAATTGGAATGCTTGCCCTGCCAGCCGACCCCGGCGCGTGCCGCCAAGGGTTTTTCCATCACCGGCGCGGTATCGACGAAGACTTTCAAGTCACCGCCATGGGTTTCCGCCAGCCAGCGGCCAACGCGCTTCAGGCGCTTTTTTATGACATCGTGATAATCCTTGGCGGCCTGGGCATAGACGGAAATGGTGCCCCGGTCTGTGCGTTTAAGCGCCGCCATCGGGTCGCTATCGGGCCCGTAGTTGGCGGCCAACACGATGGCGGTCCGCGCTTTGGGCATCATGGCCTTCAGATTGCCGCGCCGGCCATCATCTCGGGCCAGCCAATCCATATCACCGTGCCAGCCCGACTTGACGAATCGCGCCAGGACTTCGCGGTCCTTAGGCGCAGCATCGGCGGAGGTGAAACCAACGGTATCGAAACCCTCGGCCAGCGCCTTGTCGCGGATACTTTCCTTGAGATCGTTCACGCTGATTTACTTCCTGTGCTGGACTATCAGGGCCCTGATCCGTTATTACCTCGCCCTCAAGACAGTGTAACGTCCGCATTGCCCTTTAGGAATTGTCATGTCGTTCAAATACACCGCCCTTTATGTGGTTCTCATCGTCCTCGTCAATTGGGGCTTCACGGTGGTGCCGTTGGTGGATATGCCGGGCGGCGAGAAATGGCCGCCCATGTCGCTGGTTGTCGGCTTCATATTTGTCGCTCGTGACTTTGCCCAACGCGAAATCGGTCACCGCGTCATCATCGCCATGCTGATCGCTGCCGTGCTCAGCTACGTCATGGCCAGCCCCTATGTGGCGGTCGCCAGCTTGTCGGCGTTCCTGATTTCTGAATTCGCTGACTGGGCCGTCTACTCCTTCACCGGCCGGCCGTTCAGCCAGCGTGTGTTGATTTCCAGCGCCATCGGCACGCCGCTGGACAGCGTGGTCTTCCTTTGGGCGATCAATCACCTGTCGGTTTCCGGCGTCGTCGCGATGACGGCTTCCAAGATGTTAGGTGCGTTGATCGTGTGGCGGATGATGCGCCGGCGTGAGGCCGCTCAGGCGTGAGTAAAACTCCCAAGGCCGTCCTGCTGCTCAGCGGCGGACTTGATTCCGCGACCATCCTGGCCATCGCCCGCGATCAAGGCTTTGCCGTTACGGCGCTCAGTTTCCACTATGGCCAACGCCATGACCGCGAACTTGATGCCGCCGAAGCCATCGCTGCGGATGCCTGCGAACGCCACGTCATTGTCGATCTCGATCTCCGCGCCTTCGGTGGCTCGGCGCTAACCGATGATATCGATGTACCGAAGGGCCGCTCGGTGGACGATATCGGGGACGGCATTCCGATCACCTACGTGCCAGCCCGCAACACGATCTTTCTTTCCCATGCTCTGGCCCTGGCTGAGGTCGAGGGCGCCGAAACCATCTTCATCGGCGTCAATGCGCTGGACTATTCCGGCTACCCCGATTGCCGGCCCGAATACATCGCGGCCTTCGAGACTATGGCCAATCTGGCGACCAAATCCGGCGTCGAAGATACAGGTCGGGTGCATCTGGCGACGCCACTCATCGATATGACCAAGGCCGATATCATCCGACGCGGCTTAGAACTGGGCGTCGACTATGGTGAAACGCTAAGTTGCTATGATCCGCCGCTGGGTGATGAACTGGCCCACTGCGGGGCTTGTGACGCCTGTTTGCTTCGGAAAAAAGGCTTCAGCGAAGCCGGCGTCAGCGATCCGACGCGCTATGCGCTTTATTAGTTTTAAAGGGCGATGAGAACGATCAGAAGAGACCGAGATCACATCATTTTACACCACTTTTCATCGCCCTGTTTCTCATCCGAATATGTTTTGCAGCAACGAATTGGCATGTAGCGCATATGCGGCGGAAAGATGGACAGTTACCAGATCATGATTTCGACGCGTCGGTTTTTCGGCTCATCCACTTCGTCCGCAGTATCGAAAATCGGATCATTTTCACCATGGGAACGTACCACCGTCTGATTAGGGTCCATACCGGCATCCACTAGAATTTTTCGGACTTGTTCGGCGCGCTGAAAACCCAAACGAAAGTTGGCGCCTGTTTGGCCAACCCTGTCAGTGTGACCGATAATCGTGGCGCGAGGCATTTCCCTGCCCTTAAACGCTGTGATGATACGTGCAATGTCAGCTCGCGATTCGTCCGTTAAGTCCGCTGTTGCTGAGTTGAAGTAGAAAAGAAATCTCTCGGGCGGAAGGGGCGCTATATCGAGGACATTACCGAAAACAGCGCGAATATCTTGTTGCGAATTTTTTTGTGGCGCCTCAGGCAATGAATTTCTGTCATTAACACTGACAACCGTGTTGGGCCCGTTCATATTTTGTGAGCCGGCATTGTTGGAAACAATAATTCTACCAACGCTGCCATCGCTCTCTTCCAGTAATACGACTTTGTTCCCCGGCTCCTCGAGAACCGTCGTGCCAGCTAGCCATATCAGGAAAATTACAATCGGTTCCATTTTGAACGCTACTCTTCAACCTGTATCAAAAAGCGGGTGCCACGAATCCCGATTGTTGCAAACGGTGTTGTGAGGCGAATTTTCTCGGGAGCCAGCTTGGCAATACGGCCCGACAAATACATCAACGTCCCCTTGACGATTTTGGCGCCGAACGCCACGTCTTCGTCGTGTGGCGCAAAAAGATACTCTTCAATCTCGAACTGGCTTTCAGGCCCGAGAGACAATACGGAGCCATCCACAAACGTAATGCCAACGGCCCCTTCACTGTCCGTTTCAATCACGTCGTTTACGAAAACCGCACTGCCTTGCTGGATAACTTCGCGTATTTCTCCGCGCACGACTAACGCACCAACCTTCAATGTCTTGACTTGGCCAATGGCGTTCTCAGGAAACTCGGCGCTCGCGCCCACTGGGAAAATTAATCCAACGGAAACAATCAATATGACGGCGGCGCGTTGCAGCATCACCTATTTCACTATCTAATCTCCGTTGCTCAAATTGACCTCGCGAGCCCGCCCTCGCCGTATTAACATAAGGAATAACGAAATTATTACAACGTCTTACGCCAACATTTATCATTCTGCCGATCTTAAAACGGTATTCTAATTAGACGCATGGAGCGCGTTCTCAGCGAGTAATTTCCGGTAATTAGGCTCCGGCGAGCTTTGGTTATTCTTGGAAGTTCACTGATGGTGCAGATTGGGTCTGTTGTCAGGAGTTAAACTTACACCATTTAACGCCTCTTCAGAATTTTATACGCCCCGACCAGTACGCTTTGTGTCGATTTCACGTAATTCGGTCTTTAGGACCTTGCCGTAATTGTTCTTCGGCAGCACATCAATCCGCACATAAGCTTTCGGACGTTTAAAGCGCGCGATGTTGTTGGTGCAGAGCTGATCAAGCTCGATGTCGGTGGCGGTACCGACCACATAGGCGACCACGACCTCGCCCCATTCGGGGTCGGCCCGGCCGATGACTGATACCTCATCGACGCCGGGATGGCGGAGCAGCACTTCCTCAACCTCGCGCGGATAAATGTTTGAGCCGCCCGAGATCACCAAGTCCTTGGAACGGTCCATGAGAGTGAGATAACCGTCCTCATCGATGGCGCCCAAATCACCCGTGTGCAGCCAGCCGCCCTTTAAGGTTTTTGCCGTGGCGTCGGGGTTTTGCCAATAGCCCTTCATGACGGCATCACCGCGGACCAGAATTTCGCCGGTCTCACCAGAGGGCAGGGTTTCATCGTTTTCATCGGCAACCCGCATTTCGACGGCGGGATTGACGGTGCCGACCGATGCCAGACGATCTGGCCATTTCGGATGATCCTTGTCGGCAATAACCTCGCGCTGGCAGATCGATATGGTCATCGGGCTTTCGCCCTGGCCGTATATCTGAACAAGACACGGCCCCAAACGATCCAACGCCGCCTCGGCATCAGCCACATACATGGGCCCGCCGCCGTAAGTGATGGTCCGAAAGCCCGATGTCGGCAGGTCGGTGGGGCATTCAGTCATCCGCTTGACCATGGTCGGTGCTGCGAACAACGACAGCCCCGGCCACGCATCGGCAAGACAGAAAATCTCCGCGGGCTCAAAGCTGCCCGATTCAGGGATCACGTGACACGCCGCCGCGTTCACATGCGGGATCATGTAAATCCCCGACCCGTGGCTCAGCGGCGCGGCATGGACGATGGCATCGCCGGGTTTCGTCGGATCGATGTCCGAAAGATAGGCGTCCGACATGGCCGTCATGTTCCGGTGTGTCAGCATGGCGCCCTTGGGCCGCCCGGTGGTGCCGGATGTATAAAACAGCCAGGCCAGATCATCGGGCCCGGCGTCGCACAGGTCCACCGCCGCGCCGCCGAATAATTCAGCGTAGGCGTCACTGCCAAATTCGATCAAATGTTCCAATGAGGCGGGCCGATGACTTTCAACGGCATCCGCCAACTCCGGCCCCACTAGGCAAACCCGCGCGCCGGAATTCTCCAGAATATAACCCAACTCCGCCCCATGCAGCTTGGCGTTCGCGGGTACCGCGGCAAACCCGCCCCACCAGATGCCGTAAAACGCCTCGACATATTCGGTCCGGTTTTTTGACGCAATGGCGACGCGGTCTCCGGGCGAGAGCCCCAGCATAGCCAATCCGGTGGCCAGTTTCGCGGCTCGGTCCGCCAATTCGGTATAGGTTTGAACGGTCGTGGAACCCCGCGCCACCGCCGGCTGGTCGCCGTGTGTCTCAGCGGATTTTCGGAGCCAGGTCGCGAGGTTCATGAAGTGCGTGCCCTAGGCGTCTGCGGCGACCACCTCGACCGAATGCGTGATCTCGGCGGTTTTTGCGAACATTCGGCTGGCAGAACAGTATTTATCGGCCGACAGGCTGACTGCATCTTGGGCCTTTTCCAGCGGCACGTCGCCGACGACGGTAAATTTCGCATGTATTTTCGTGAACCATTTGGGCGGCTCGTCGGCGCGCTCGGCTTCCAGTTCGACAAACACGTCTTCCACCGGCAGACGCATTTTTTGCAAAATCGCGACCACGTCGTAGACCGTGCAGCCACCCATACCGAGCAGCAGCATTTCCATCGGCGAAGGCCCCAGCGTCGTCTCGCCCTCCGGCGTCGCCGACGCATCCATGATGACGCCATGCCCGGTCCCGGAACCCCCGACGAACCGCATCGCCTCAACCCATTTCACCCGTGCTTTCATTTCCAAGTTCCTTTTCGTGCGGTCTCAGTCGTTGATGCTAATAAAATTATTCCGCTGATCACAAACAAAATCAAAAATACCCAAAATCCCGAATAATATTCGTGAAACAAACTCGTGAGAAAACCCACAAAACTTGCGACGCAAAAAACAATGGCACCAACCCGGTACATCAAACTAACGATAACCAGATCAGCGAAGTAAAAGACGGCATTGGCGCAAATTTCGAGGAGCACCAACATCGTTTTAGTTAGCCTCGCCCCCTGTAAGATTGGACCCCTTGGTCCGGGATCCACACGCCTTCGGGCGCTTCGCCGGTCTGGTAGAACACGTCAATGGGGATGCCGCCGCGGGGATACCAGTAGCCGCCGATGCGCAGCCATTTCGGCGCGATGGCGTCGACGATGCGCTTGGCGATGGCGACCGTGCAGTCCTCGTGGAAGGCGGCGTGGTTGCGGAATGAACCCAGGAACAGTTTCAGCGATTTGCTTTCAACAATCGCGCCTGCGGGCACGTAATCGATCACCAGATGCGCAAAGTCAGGCTGGCCGGTCACCGGGCAGACAGAGGTGAATTCCGGACACGCAAAGCGCACCATGTAATCGGTGCCGGCTTGTGGATTGGCCACGGATTCCAATACGGCCTCGTCCGGGAAGGCGGGTAAATCCGCGCTGCCGCCCAACTGACTCAAAGTCTCAAAGGTGTTATCGGTCATGGTGTCTCCATGTTCCCAAGCCGGGCGTGTTCAATCAAGCCTCGATCAATCAAGGCTGGGCGTCAAACTGGCTCAATATCCCCCGCCGCCTGTTCGGCGGCGAAGACGGCGGTGAAGGCATCCAGGCCGCCTTCGGCGATGGCGTCACGCATGCCTTTCATGAGTTCCTGGTAATAGTGCAGGTTGTGCCAGGTCATCAGCATGGCGGCCAAGATTTCCTTGGCCTGGATCAGATGATGCAGGTAGCCGCGTGAATAATTCGAACACGCATAACACGCGCAATCAGGATCAATGGGGCGGGGGTCGTCGCGGTGCCGCGCATTGCGCATATTCAGTGTGCCGCGCCGGGTGAATGCCTGATCGGTGCGGCCCGATCGTGTTGGCAGGACGCAGTCGAACATATCGATGCCGCGCCGGATCGCGCCGACGAGATCTTCAGGCTTGCCGACGCCCATTAAATAACGCGGCCGGTCGGGGGGCAAGTGGGGGACGGTGACGTCCAGAGTTGAAAACATCAGCTCGCGTCCTTCGCCGACGGCTAAACCGCCGACCGCGTAACCATCAAAACCGATATCGATGAGCGCCTTCGCCGAGCGTTCGCGAAACTCCGCATGCACGCCGCCCTGGACGATGCCGAACAGGCCATAGCCTTTGCTTTCGCGGAAGGCCTTTTTTGAGCGCGCCGCCCAACGCATGGACAATTCCATGGAATCCTTCACCGCGTTGTCTTCGGCCGGGTAGGGGGTGCATTCGTCTAAGACCATGGTGATGTCGGCGTCCAGCATGTGCTGGATCTGGATGGCGCGCTCGGGCGTTAGCTTGTGATACGCGCCGTCGACGTGGCTGCGAAACGTGACGCCTTCCTCTTCGAGTTTTCTGAGCTCGGATAACGACATGACTTGAAAGCCGCCCGAATCAGTGAGGATTGGCCCCGGCCAATTCATGAATTTGTGTAGCCCGCCGAAGCGTTCAACCCGCTCGGCGCCGGGGCGCAGCATCAGGTGATAGGTGTTGGCCAGGATAATCTGCGCGCCGGTGCCGGCGACGGCCTCGGGCGTCATCGCTTTGACGGTGGCCGCTGTGCCGACGGGCATGAAAGCCGGCGTGTCGATGGGGCCGTGGGCTGTCATCAAAGTACCGAGGCGCGCTTTGCCGTCTGTTTTGATCAGATCGAAGGTGAGACCACTCATTGGGACTAGAACACGCAGCCACGCGCCGCCACCGGCCAGATATCGGCAACACGGGCGTCGGGTGTGTGCAGGCCCGAGACGCAAATATAGGTGTCGTGCAGATTGACCGTGGGGTCGATGTGACCCGGTACCAACAGAATTTTATCGCCCCACTGGGGCCGGTCGTTGACGTTGCCGAGTTCGATGACGCTGTGCTCATCGGAGATGCGCGTAACTTCGGCGCCGGGCATCTCGAAGGCCGTCGGCGGACCTGAATCGATGGCGCAGGTTTTGTGCCCGGCATCGACGACGGCGCGGTCCGGCGAGGGCTGACTCATGACGGTGGCGAGCACGAACAGGGCGTGCTCAAAAATATCAAAGGCGCCGCCGTCCTCGCCGCCGTTGCGCGCATAATCGGCGTCCATGAACACGTAGGAGCCCGCTTGCAGTTCATTGTAGACGCCGCTGGCGGCTTCCGTGCGGAACGTGCCGGTGCCCGCGCCGCCGACGATGTCACATCTGAAGCCGGCCTCGGATAACAATGCCACGGTGTTGCGGGCCATAGTCACGGCGCCTTCGGTGGCGGCCTGACGTTCATTGTAGGCGCGGATGTGCTGGGCCGAGCCATGATAGGCCTGGATGCCGCCGAACCGCAGCCCGTCGGTGTCGTCGATGGCTTTTGCCAATTCCACCGCCGCTGCCCCAGGCGCACAGCCGCAACGCCCGGCGCCGACATCAATCTCGACAAGGGCGTTCATTGTGACGCCTGCGCGAACCGCGGCTTCGGAAGCTTGTGCGATGCCCGAGAGGTGGTCGACGCAAAACGGCACGTAGGCGCGGCGATTGAGATCGGCCAAACGGTCGAGCTTGGCCGCGCCGGCGATTTGGTTGGACAACAAAACATTATCAACGCCGCCCTCAACCATGACCTCGGCTTCGGAAACCTTCTGGCAGCACACGCCGACGGCGCCCAGATCCATCTGCATGCGGCCGATGATCGGACTTTTGTGGGTTTTCGAATGGCCGCGCAGCTTGGCATCCGTGCCGCTGTCGGTAATGGTATCGGCCATGCGCTTTAGATTGCGCGTTAAGGCGTCGAGATCAACGATTAGCGACGGCGTATCGATGTCGGCAAGCGGTTGGCCGATTTCGGCGGCAGGTTTCATTATTCAGGCTTTCACTTATTGTCCGTCGACATTACCCCACGTCGCGGGGTTTGGTTCAAGCAGGCAGGCATCGCCATAAGAATAGAACCGATAACCCGACGCAATGGCATGGGCATAGGCCATCTGCATGCGCTCAAGGCCGGCGAAGGCCGCCACCAGCATGAACAGTGTCGAGCGCGGCAAATGGAAGTTGGTCATCATCATATCGACGGCGCGGAACCGGTATCCGGGCGTAAAAAACACGTCCGTTTCGCCGGCGAAGGGATGAATATGTCCCGACGGGTCTGCGGCACTTTCCAAAAGCCGCATGGCGGTCGAACCGACGGCAACAACCCGCCCGCCGGCGGCGCGACCCGTGTTGATTGCGTCAGCGGCGTCAGGGGAAACCGTGCCGCGTTCGCCGTGCATGATGTGATCATCGGTATCGTCGGTCTTCACCGGCAGAAACGTGCCCGCGCCGACGTGTAGGGTCAGGTTTATGATTTTGACTCCGCGCGCGCCGAGAGCCTCAACAAGGTTTAGGGTGAAATGCAGCCCGGCCGTCGGCGCGGCGACGGCGCCCGGCTGATTGGCGAACAGGGTTTGATAATTGTCCCGGTCGCTGGCCTCGCCCGCATCCGTGCGCTTGATATAAGGCGGCAGGGGCATGACGCCGTGGGCTTCCAAGGCGGCAAGTAAGTTTGGGCCATCCAGATTAAAGCCGAATTCGACTTCGCCCGCATCGCGTTTGGAAATGACCTCGGCTTCGAAATCATCGTTGAAAATCAGCCGGTCGCCGGGGTGTAATTTTTTCGCCGGGCGCGCGAAGGCCAACCAACGGGCATCGTCGATCGGTTTGTGCAGGGTGATCTGAACCTTGGCGCCGCTCGAGCCGTCAGGGCCAGGTCGTATACCGGTGAGCCGGCAAGGCAGAACCTTGGTGTCGTTAACCACCAAAACGTCGCCGCTGTTGAGTAGGGTTGGCAGATCGGCGACCACGTGGTCGGCAAGGTCGCTCCCGACGCCAAGCAGCCGCGCCGCGCCGCGCGGCTCGGCCGGCTTCTGGGCGATCAATTCGGTCGGCAGATCAAAATCAAATAGGTCAACGCGCATGACAGTTCGCCAACCCGAATTAGGCGCTGCCCAAAGGCAGCACGGTGGTGAATTTTATTTCTTCCATGGCGAAGCTTGAGCTGACATCGGAAAGATCTACAGCGGCGATCAGGCGTTTGTAGAAGGCATCAAAGGCCGGGATATCGGCGACCACAACCTTCATCAGATAATCCACGTCGCCACTCATCCGGTAAAATTCGACAATTTCCGGAAATGCCGCGACCACGTCGGCGAAGTGCTGCAGCCAGTCTTCCGTATGCTGGCTCGTTTTTACGGCGACGAAGACGGTAGTGTCGAGACCTAGGCGCGTTCGGTTTAGCAATGCCACCCGGCGTTCAATGATGCCCGCATCCTCAAGGTTCCGAATGCGTCGCCAACATGGAGTCGACGACAGCCCGACGCGCTCGCCGATTTCGGCAACCGACAGGCCGGCGTCCTCCTGCAAACAGGCCAAAATTTTGTGATCCAAACGATCCATAGATAAAATTTACTATAAATATAAATTTATTAGAAGAAAATATTGCAATATTAAAAATATAAGGAAATTTTAGAAACCTTTTTCATGGTCGACTGGGTATAGTTTCCAAATTCAAATACCACATCGAACCGGAGACGATCCCATGATCAAGCGCCTTTTCACCGAACATCCCGCCAGTGTCAATGAGACCTATTTCCAGCACATGGGCATGGCCATGGGGTTTGCGGTGCGAATGTTTGTCGGTGCCTTGGCCGGATTGATCCATGCGGTGTTTCCGTTTCTTTGCGTGAAGACCGGCAGCGGAATTATCAGCACGTTGCATCATCGTATGGTCACGCACCGCGACCAGAGCGCGCCAGAAAGCCCGCGCGCGGGCCTTGGTGAGACCGCCTAGTTTCTTTTGCGGTCTCGGCAAAAGAACCTTTTGCATTCGGTCAGTGGGTGGCAAATTCGGGCCATGCGCCTTTTGGTAAACGCCGGTTTCATCGTTATCAGTCTTTGCGCCCTGGCCTGGAAGCCGGCTGGCGCGGCAGATGCGGTGGCGTTCAGCGCCGGGGAATCGGTGCGCGCGGTCAGCTATGGCACGTCATTGACGCAAGTGCAGTTGTTGGCCTTGGCGGCGCAGACGGAACGTGAATACGCAAAACTCAGCGCCTATTTCGGCACGAGCGTCGGCAAGATCACGGTCAACGTGCGCCGTTCTGGCATCGGCCGGCATTTCCCACCGTCGACTGTTCGCATGCCGGTGGATCGCGTCCTCAAATCAATCGCTATTACCGCCCATGAATTGACGCATCTATTAACCCAGGGGTGGGCATCGAAGGCCTTGAAAGAAGGCTTGGCGGTATTTGCGCAAAACAAATTCGGCGAGCAACGCGGCTGGCCGAACTACAAACGTCGCATCCACCGTGCGGCGCGGCACTGGATTACCCAGCCCGGTGCTGTTGTGACGACACCTGAGGACGCGGAATCTGTGTTTCCCTCGGCACCGATCAGTGCACGTCAGCGTCGGATCACTGCCTACAACGTCGCCGGTTCCTTCGTCACCTGGATCATCAATGTGAAAATGGCCGGCGATATCCAGCGTTTCATGAAAACGCTATACCGCTCAGGTGATTATCAGGCGGCACTGGGGGCTAACTACCCAGATTTGCAAACCGCCTGGCGGGCATACATCGACGCCCGCTGAGATCAGACGGCGACGGTCCCGCCGTTTTCTGCGGATTTGAAGATGGCGTGCACCAGTGCCGTGCCGTGGACAGCTTCCGATACCGGGATCGGATAGGCCGTGCCGCCTGATGCAGCTTCGGCGAAGGCTTCCAATTCGGCACGCTCGATATCGGGCTTGTCGAATTTGGTCAGTGTTTCCTCATCATCAACGTTCTTGCGCACCGCGACGCGCTCATAGCCCCGCATATTGGCCCAGCCTTTGTCGCCCATGACCCGGATAAACCAGACTGGCGAGGTCACGAATATCGTCGACATATAGCCGGTCATGCCGCTCTCAAAGCGCATGGTCATGAAGGTGACGTCATCGATGGGGATATCCAAAACCCGACGTTCGCTCGTGACGGTGACCTCTTTCACGGGTCCCAAAAACGAAATCAGCGCATCGGTCATGTGCACGCCCAACGCCGTCATGCCGCCGGCCGGGCATTCTTCGGGGTTGGCGCGCCAGTGCTCGTTGCCGTGGCGGTAGCCGGCGGGGATCGAAATATTGGCTTCCACGTGCAGGGGTGTGCCGATGTCGCCGCTGTTCACCACATCGCGGAGATATTTCATCGCCGGCAGAAAACGGCGGTTATGGCCGAGCGCACAGACCACATTGGCCTCGGCGCAAGCCTGGGCGGCGGCCTCGGCGCTGTCTTTGGTCATGGTGAACGGCTTTTCGACGAAGACATGTTTGCCGGCGGCGGCGGCGGCGGTGATTTGGTCGGCGTGCTGAAGGTTGGGGGTCGCCAAGACGACCGCGTCAATGCTGTCGTCAGCCAATAGATCATCCAAACCATCGCGCAAATCTATCCCCGCTTCGGTGCAGAAATCCCGCGCTCTGTCCTTGCGGCCCGTGCAGCCGGCAACGAACGTGATGGCGTCTGATTTACCCTGAACGGAATTGACCAGGGTCTGACCCCAACGGCCCAATCCGGCAACGCCGGCGCGAATGGTCATGATGGTTGTCCTCTCAATTTGCCTGCTACGTGTCGCTTGAACATAATGTTCGGCGTCTTGGAATTAAAGCCATGCGGCAATATGGGGATTAGAGCCGATGAAAACCAACGTCAAACCGGAAAAACAATTCGTCCTGGATTATGTGGCGGAAAATGCCGATGCCTTGGCCGGTGTCTGTGACAGCCTGTTCTGGTTTGGCGAGCCGGCCATGCAGGAGGAACGCTCGGCTGAGTTGCTGTCGGGCATTCTGGAAGACGGCGGCTTTAGTGTCGAACGCGGTATATCCGGATTCCCCACAGGCTTCATGGCAACCTATGGTGAAGGCGAGCCGGTGATTGCCGTGCACACGGAATACGACGCCGCGCCCAACAATTCCCAACAACCCGGCGTTGGTGAACATGCGGCTATCGTGGAAGGCGCGCCCGGCCATTGCGAAGGCCACAACGTCAACGGCGCGGTGATGATCTCGGCCGTCATGGCGGCCCGGCGCGCCATGGAAGCGCACGGCATCAAAGGCACTCTCAAAGTTTTCGGTGCACCAGCGGAAGAATTGATTCTGGCCCGGCCCTATTATGTCCGGGACGGCTATTTTGACGATGTTGACGTCGCTTTCCATCCGCATCTATGGGATCGGTTCTTCACGGAATACGGAGTGTTACAGCGTGCCGTGGTATCCGCCGAGTTCGTTTTCCATGGCGAAACCGCGCACGCCGCCATGTCGCCTTGGGATGCGCGCGATGCGTTGGATGGTGTCATGCTGATGGATTCCGGGATGGCCCAATACCGCGAACATCTGCACCCCGGCATGGGCATGCAGCGCGTCATCACGGACGGTGGTGATCAGCCCAACGTTATTCCGTCCCGCGCCGCGATCTGGTGGTTCTTCCGCGACACGACGGCGGAAGGCGCGCAGAAACTGTTCGAGCACGCCAAACAGGTCGCCGAAGGTGCGGCGCTGATGACCAAGACCGAATTGGAGGTCGTCATCAAAACCGCCGTCTGGCCGGTGCGTGGCAATGAAACGCTGGCCCATACGCTGCAGCGGAATATCGAATTGGTCGGTATGCCCGAATGGGAAGAAACGGACCAGGAGATGGCCCGTGATATTCAAACAGGCGCCGGCATTGAAGCGCAAGGTCTGACGACCGAGATCACGCCCCTTGAAGGCCCGTCCGCGTCAATTCCCGCCGCCAACGATTGTGGCGACGTGTCATGGAAGGTGCCCATGGGCCGGCTTTGGTTCCCGTCAAACATTCCGGGCGTGACCTTTCACCATTGGTCGGCGGGTGCTGCGCTGGCGACCGACATCGCGCACAAGGGTGGTGTGGCCGGTGCCGGGGCGTTGGCGGCGACACTCATGGATTGTTTCACCGACCCGTCGGTTGTGTCTGAGGCGAAAACCAGTTTTGCCAAAGAAACGGAAGGTGTCGACTATGCGCCGATGATCCCGCCGGAAAACACACCGCCGCTGGAAACGAATCGGGCAATTATGGAGAAGTTTCGTCCCCTGATGGAGCCCCATTACGCACCCGACGGGCCAAAATTCCGATAAGAATCCCGGAAATCCGCGAAAAACTTTGTATGAACGGGTGTGACAGCGGTCACTGCGGTCAGTCGCGCGGTCTGTCATATTACCATCATGAGAAGCGCCTCTCCCAAAGTGCCTCCCCACTTTACCGCGCTTCTTATTACCTCCCTGTCAAACTTGCCGGCTCAGAAATGAGCCGGCACTTTTATTTGGGCGCCACGATTTCGATCTGTTCGGGATGAGTTGCTTCGATCATCGGACCATTGTGTTTACGAAGCCAGCCGCGCACCTGGATGCGTTTATTGCCAAGGCCGGCGGCATCAAGGCCGGCTTTCTCGAACACGCGCCGCGCGCGGCCGTTGATGGTGACGGTAAAATCACTGCGCCAGTCTTCGCCGAAATTCAGATAGATGCGGCTTTTGACACGAGCGGCGGCAACAACCCTCCCTTCGATGATTTGAAATGTGCCGAGGCGGCGCATTAATGGGTCAACGTCGGGTGCGCGCACGCTATAAAACGGATGCGACCAGATGCCCAGGCCGGCGTCGCGGGCGTTGCGTTCACGCACGTACATGTCAGCGGCGACGGCGCGGTTGTCGGGGAAGGTATAAACCCGAGCCATGCCGTCGGCCAACAATCGGCCCTGGACCCACAACCCGTCATCCAAAAACAAATGCGCCAGGTGCCGGCCGTGGCGGTCCATGCGGGTGCCACCGAAATAGAGCGTGACGGCTTTGCCCAGGGCCAAACGCTCCAGCGCCCGCTTGGAATTCGGGGCCAGCGGCCATTGGCGGAACCCTTTGCGGCCCAGTGGCAGCTTTGGTGCTTGAATACCGACCAGGCGGACCTGGCGGGCGCCGCCGGGGGCAGGGGAGATAATCACCGTATCGCCATCGACGACCTCGGTTACCGTCGCCTTAGCGCCAACTTCGAGTTGGCCGCGCACGGCGGCATCGTCCGCCATGGCAGGCAAGGCAAGCAAGGCGACGATGGCCAGCCAGCGGATCATGTTTCATCCCGCCAACCGGCAAGAGCGCGGACGTCCGCCGGCGATTTACCCGCCTCTCGGAAGCTTTGAAGCGTTTGGGCCTTGTCGCGTTTGGCAAACCGTTTGCCGTCGGCGTCGGTGATTAATTTATGGTGACGGTAGTCAGGCGTATCCAAGTCCAGCAGCGCCTGAAGCAACCGATGCAGATGTGTTGCGCCGAACAGATCGTCGCCTCGGGTCACCACGGTGACGCCTTGCAAGTGATCATCCAAGGTGACGGACAGATGGTAGCTGGTGAGCGAATCCTTGCGGGCAAGGACAGCATCGCCGAATAGGGCCGGTTGTGCGGTCTGTTCTCCCTGGCCTATGTCTTGCCAGATCAACGGTCCGGTTCTAGCGGTGGCGATATCCATTTTTAGCCGCAGGGCGTGGGGCGCGCCGGCGTTGATGCGATCTTGGGCAGCTTGTGGATCCACGTGACGGCAGGTGCCGGGATAGAGCGGCCCGTCGAGGCCGCCTGGCGCCATATGAGGTGCGTGGCCGGCGGCGGCGATTTCAGTTTGGATTTCCTTGCGTGTGCAGAAGCACGGATACAACAACTCGGATTTCGTCAGGGTATCGAGAGCGCCCGTGTAGTCGCTCATATGATCGGATTGCACGCGGACCGGTTCTTCCCAGCTCAAGCCGAGCCAGGCCAAGTCTTCGTATATGGCTTCGCTGAACTCAGGCCGGCACCGGCCTTGGTCGATGTCCTCAACGCGCAACAAAAACCGCCCGCCCGCCCGGCGGGCCTCGGCCTCGGCGAACAGCGCCGAATAGGCGTGGCCCAGGTGCAAAAGCCCGGTCGGGCTTGGCGCGAAACGGGTAATGGTGGCGTGCTCAGGCATGAAGACAGCTTGGCAAGGCCGGAACGGGGTGGCAATAGCGGGGCCAATGCGGGTACAAACAATCAGCAAATTTTTCTGACGGAGACAACATGAACCCCATCCCCGAACTTCACGGCCCGAGCCAGGAACCGGCCTCGGGCGGCCCGGCTAAACAACTGGTTATTTTTTGTCACGGTGTCGGCGCCGACGGCAATGATTTGATCGGGCTATCGCCCTATTTCGCCAAGGTCCTGCCGGACGCCAAGTTTTTGTCACCGAACGCACCGCAGGCCTTTGATATGGCTCCAGTTGGCTTTCAATGGTTTTCGATCCAGGAAATGAACAACGAAAACCGCCTGACCGGCACTCAGGCTGCCGCACCCATCCTCAACGCCTATATCGATCAGCAATTGGCAGCCCACGGATTGACCGAAAGCGAGCTGGCGCTGGTCGGGTTTTCACAGGGCACGATGATGTCGCTGCATGTCGGTCTTAGGCGGGAAAATCAACTGGCGGGGATCATCGGGTATTCAGGTATGCTGATTGGGCAGCACTTGCTGGCCGATGAAATCAAATCCAAGCCGCCAATTTTGATGATGCACGGCGATGCCGATGACATCTTGCCCTCAACGTCCCTGCCAGAAGCCGTCAATGCCTTGCAGGCGGCGGGGCTGAATGTCCGCCACGAAATGCGCCCGGGGTTGGGCCATGGGCTTGATGACCGGTGTATTATGCTGGGCATGGAATTCCTGGCCGAGGCCTTCGGTGTGCCCTTGCCGCAACAGGCCGGGGGATGACCTGGGGGATGATCTGGGGGATGATCTGGGGCTGATCGGGCTGTGTGATAGAGCCGTCACCTGACGGTCGTTTGCCAGGAAATCACCAGATGTAGTATTCTCCGTGTTACGAGAACGGAGGATACTGTTGTCTACGGCAGAAGGCACCCATCCGGCCCTTGTTCTCAACGCTGATTTCCGGCCGTTGAGCTACTTCCCGCTGTCGCTTTGGTCGTGGCAAAACTCGGTCAAGGCGGTGTTCATGGACCGGGTCAACGTGGTCTCCGAATACGAACACGAAATCCATTCCCCAAGCTTTACCATGCCATTGCCCAGCGTTATTGCGCTGAAACAGTATGTGCCGCTGCACCGGCGCCCGGCGTTCACGCGCTTTAACGTGTTCCTGCGCGACAGCTTCGCGTGTCAATATTGTGGCTCGGGATTCAAAGCCGAAGATTTGACCTTCGATCACATGATCCCGCGTTCGCGCGGCGGCCGCACCACCTGGGACAACGTGGTCACGGCATGCGCGCCTTGTAATTTGCGCAAGGGCCACCGGATGCCGACGGAAACCGGCATGTATCCGCTGATCAAACCGCGCCCTCCCTCGAACGGCCAACTCCAAGAAAACGGCCGCGCCTTCCCACCCAACTTCCTGCACGAAAGCTGGCGCGATTTCCTTTATTGGGATGCGGAATTGGAGGCTTAGGCGCCGAGTTCGTCCGCCATTTCAGCGAGATCAGCGACAATCAGATCGGGCGTAATCCCAAACGCGTCCAAGGCCTGACCATACCGGCGCACCCAAATGGTCGGGTAGCCGAAATTGGTGGCGCCGATCACGTCGAAGGAATTGCCGGATACGAAACCCAGTTCCTCTATGCTGACGCCAATCTCGGTTTGGCCCAGTTCATAGGCCGCTCGGCCAGGCTTGTATACTTTATGGGGCTCGGCGCTGATGATGCCTTTGAAATGCCCGTCGATGCCGGCATTGGCTTGGCTTTTCTCGATCATCCAAGGTGTCGCCATGGACAGGACATAGAGGTCAAATTTGGCGGCCAAGCGGCCAAGCGCCGCGTCAGCTTCGGGATAAACCGGCAGCCGCGTGTCGGCCTCGATCCATTGGTCGCGGAGATCATCGGCGACGGTCATGGCCATTTCCTGTGTCGCGAAATCAAAAGCGGCGATGGTCAGCTCGTCCCAGGTAATGTGATGTTCCATCTGACCCAGTTGAAAACAATAGCGCTGAATTTGGGCGAACCACAATTTGGTGAACGCCGCGCCTTGGCCTGGGAAGGTTTGGTCAATTTCGTCGGCCAACGCCATCTTGTTGGCGATGGTGCCGTAATAGTCGAAGGCAAGAGCTTTTATATTCGACGTGCTGGACATGGCTTTCTCACTCCTTAGTCATCCAAGTCATCAAGTATTGATTGCATCGCGGCGTTCGGCAACGACCTCGGCGGCGATATCAAAAAACGCCCGGACGATAGGTATGCGAATGCGGGATTTTAGACAAATCATCCAATCGGGATTGGACAGCGCAATATCGGTGATCGGAATTTTCGTAAACCGAGGGTCGTCACCGGCGTCCGCCGTCGTCAGGATGGCAACACCAAGACCCGCGGCGACCATTTCATGATGGGTATGCCAGCCGTCGGCCTCCATGTAATTGGAAATCCTCAACCCCGCGTCATCCAAGGCGCCTTCGACGATGCGCCGGATCATCATGCCGGAATCGCGCAGAACCAATGGCTGGCCAGCCAGTTCCTTCAGTGTCGTTTGCTTGTTTTTTGAAAATGGATGTCCATTGGCCGCCATGGCGACCACTGGTTCGTCGGTGACGACGATGGCATGAAATTCGTTCTCATCAGGCAATTCGGCGACAATAGCGATATCAATCTCGCGGTCGCGGAGCGCCCGATAGAGATCGGGATTGCCAGTCGTCATCAAATTTAGGTTCGGGTCGGGGTAACGTTCCCGAAAGGCACTCATCAACTGCACGACCTTTTGCGGCCCGACGGCACCTAGGCGCAGATGCCCGGTGACGGTATCGCGGCCACCTTGCAATATTTTCTCCGCTGCATCGACACCGGAAAATATTTGCGCGGTCAATGCCAGCAACTCGTCACCGAACTCAGTGGTTTCGACACCCTGGCCGCGGCGCTCGAGTAAGCGCACCCGGTAACGATCTTCGAGACCGCGAACCTGCTGCGACAGGGTTGGTTGCGAGACGCGAAGTGCTCGCGCAGCCTTCGAGAAGCCGCCCTCTGACGCGACCGCATGAAATGCCTTAAGATGTGTTATGTTTATAGTCATAATCAATAGTCAGCATTTATTATATCTATAGTTAAGCAATAAATTGCCAAAAATACACGAAATTATACATATATTATTGATTTAGTCTATATTAAAAAGACATCGAAAGCAATTCGAGTCATTGGCAATCTCATCAAGGCGGCCCGGAGCCGCGAAAGAGGCGCTGGATTTGTTGACAAGACGCCGCCAATCCCTATAGTGCGCCGCTTCATGCCCGACACGTGGATCAACGGCTGAGTTCCGTTCGTATCCCGCCCCCGCTAAGTCGCGGGAATAGGCTAACCGGGAACATTAATAACACCCGAGAAAACGAGGGTTCCGAAATGACCAAGCGCGTCAAATCCAAATACAAGATTAACCGCCGCCTCGGCGTCAACCTTTGGGGACGTCCGAAAAGCCCTGTGAACACCCGTGACTACGGTCCCGGCCAACATGGCCAGCGCCGCCGCAAGCCGTCCGATTTCGGTCTGCAGTTGGCTGCTAAGCAAAAGCTCAAAGGCTACTACGCCAATATCACGGAAAAGCAGTTCCGCAAATATTACCACGAAGCCCAAGGCGGCAAGGGCGATACGTCCGAGAAACTCATCGGTCTTCTTGAGCGCCGCTTGGATGCGGTGATCTACCGGATGAAGTTCGTGCCTACCGTGTTCGCGGCGCGCCAATTCATTAACCACGGTCATATCAAGGTCAACGGCAAGAAGGTCAATATTCCGTCCTACCGTGTTCGCGAAGGTGACGTGATTGAAGTTCGGGAAAAATCCCGCCAATTGCCGCTGGTTCTGCTGGCGATTGAAAGCACGGAGCGTGACGTGCCCGATTACATGGACGTTAACCTGAACAAATTGCAGGGAACCTTCGTGCGGGTCCCGAAGCACGAAGATGTGCCTTATCCGGTGCAGATGGAACCCAATCTGGTGATCGAATTTTATTCGCGCTAATCCAGAATTCAGACGAATTAGGAAAACCCCGCCTCGTGCGGGGTTTTTTTACGTCGCGGCCCTCAAGGTGACATACTGCTGTATGCGATCATCTTGCGCCTGCATTGCAGTTGACCCAGGCTAATGTGGTTAAATCGGGGGTATGTGATAATCCCAAAGTGATACTGCGTCCGGTTGCGTAGACGGGATCACATGAAGGGGGAATTGTGGCGAACAAGCGTGCCAAGCCCAGCGCTATCGCGACTGCTTTGAGCGAACAGGAGCTTATGGTCCTGTTGGGCAGTGAGGAACGTTATCGCCACATTGCCGAAATCGG